>CAZYWY010000403.1:0-2137 GCA_964651605.1 uncultured Pirellulales bacterium
TCCCCAGAAGACCTTCGGAAAAAACTTTATAATAGAATTTGTGCAACGATTGTATAGCATATAGGATGCAATGAAATTGCATAGAAAATGCAACGTCTGTCATTCCGCACTCCCTAAGGGATGCCTTACGGCATTGTTGCGGAATCCAGAAACCTATAAATGGATTCCTGCTTTCGCAGGAATGACAAAAAGGAAGTGAATTTATGAAATTAGTAACATATTCGAGCAATGGAGTCGTTCGCTGCGGGGTGTTGGGTCAGGCAGGGTTGATTGATATACAATCGGCATGGGAAGGCTCAGAGCCGCCCGGCAGCATAATGGAAATCCTTCAGCGCGGGCCCGAATGCCTCAAACAAATCGCCGTACTGGTCGAATCAGCGGAAACTTTCGCACCGACCGATTCCTTTGAAATACTCGCACCGCTGCCCCGCCCGGGCAAAATCATCGCGCTGGCTGGCAACTACGATGAGCATATAAAAGAGGTCGGGCTTACGCTCGGCCTGTCGGAATCGACTCGAAAAACGACCGTGCCGAGGCCTTTTATCAAGCCGGCGACCGCTGTGCTGGGGCCGAGTCAGGAAATACCCTGGCCCGCCTACAGCAAAACGCTCGATTATGAAATCGAGCTGGGGGTGGTAATCGGCAAAATTGCAAAGTCCGTCACGCCGGAAGATGCTCTCGATTATGTTGCGGGCTATACCATTATTAACGATTTCTCCGCACGCAGCGTGACATTCGCAAAGAACAGAACCAAACGCCCGTGGGATGAATTTTACGACTGGCTAAACGGCAAATGGGCGGACGGCTTTTGCCCGATGGGGCCTTACCTGCTGACAGCCGACGAAATCGGCGATGTTCAGAATCTCGATATGAAGCTGACCATCAACGGGCAGGTACGCCAGCATGCCAATACCTCGCAGATGATTTTTCCTGTCGGCGATGTTGTATCGTTTCTCAGCCAGATAATGACACTCGAACCGGGCGATATTATCGCAACCGGCACGCCGTCGGGTGTTGCGGCAGCCAGCGGCGAATATTTGAGTCCCGGCGACCGCATCGATGCTGCCATCGAGAAGCTGGGAATCCTGACGAACACCCTCGGTAACAGGCCGGTGCAGTTTTATGAGCCATTATAAAAACAGTTGGAAAATACTCACAACATCCAAACGGTACTTTTTAAGGAGAGCTTCAAATGGAAATTGCGAATGAAATCGAAAAACTTCAAAAACTAAAACAGGATGGCACCATTTCGGAAGAAGAGTTTGAACAGGCCAAGAAAAAACTTTTAGAAAAACCAACAACCGTATGGGACAATGTCAACAAAGCAGCCTCGGATGTATCAAAAGATGTCAATACCTGGTCGATGTTTATCCATCTGTCGCAGTTCTGCGGTTATATAATTCCGTTGGCCGGATTAGTTGTGCCTATTGTTTTATGGCAGCTCAAAAAGAATGAATCTGAAATAATTGACCGTCACGGCAAAATCGTAACCAACTGGATTATATCGGAGATAATATACGGCTTTGTCAGCGCTCTGCTGGTTGCTCTTGTTATTGGAATACCAATGCTGATAGCACTTGGAGTAATGGCTATTGTATTTCCAATTATTGGCGGAATTAAAGCTAATAACGGCGAGGTCTGGCCTTATCCGCTGTCAATAAAGTTCTTCAAATAACCATAAAATGGATTTCGGCATAACGAAGAAAAAACAGGACGAGCTGGCAAAGCGGATGACCTCGCTGGGCATCAGGGAAAGTGACATCGAAGAAAAATTCGTACGTTCCTCAGGCCCGGGCGGACAGAAAATCAATAAAACCGCAAGCTGCGTTCATCTTAGGCACTTGCCCACTTTGCTGGAAGTGAAGTCCCGCAGTGAACGCTCGCAGGGCTTGAACCGGTATTACGCCCGCAAGCGATTATGTGAATTACTTGAACGGGATTTATTAGGCGCTCAAAGTCCTGCATCGGTAAAGGCCGAAAAAATCCGCAAACAAAAACAACGCCGAAAACGACGCAGCAAACAACGCTAAAAATATATCACACCTTGCTGCCAGGCAGATATTACGAAAAAACAGCCGGCTTGAATCGTTTTTTGCTTTGATTTGCAGTACAGCGACAAATCTGATAATATCGTTGC
>CAZYWY010000404.1:0-2115 GCA_964651605.1 uncultured Pirellulales bacterium
CAGCCGTTTCTCTGGGCGACATAAACATCATCCGTATCGGTAAAACAAATATCATACTGCCCGAAAGCGACCATCCTGACAGCGGTGCTGTTGCCTTCCACAAGACGTACATCGTTATCCTTCAGGGCAGTTAAAATTTTACGTGCCTTGTCCGAACCATAGTGAGCAAACCAACTCGCCACATCTCCGCCGGTTGTGCCAAACTCTGGAGAGGCCATAACCAGCCGGTCTTTATATATGGAATCAAGGCAATCCTCAAGACTTCGCGGCGCCTGCTCAGCAGTGACTTTCTTGGTATTGTAAGCGATAACCCGTCCCCGTAAAGCGAATCCATACCATCGCCCCTGCGAATCGGTGAGAAATGCAGGCCGGTCTTTGATTTTATCGCTGTGGTACGGAGCCAGCAAAGACTCACGAGCCAGGCGTATCGTGTGAAAAACTTCACCTGACCAGAAGACATCCGCAACAGGCGAAGCTTCCTCGGCTCTTATTTTCTGGACCAGGCCGACCGTCTTGCTGGCTTCTGTATCGAAGCGAGCCAAAACTTTAATGCCGGTCTGTTTCTCAAACTGTGCAATTACAGGCTCAGCGATTTCCTGGTCAACCGAGCAATATAAAACGACCTGCTTTCCTGCATCAGTATTTCTCTTACAGGAAGACAAAAAGAGTGAGCAAAGTAAAACATTCAGAATGATAAAATATAAAGAAATACCTTTCTTGGCCAATCCATTCATACTAAATTCCGATATTTATAGCTCATTGCTCATTACTAATTTCCGGGTGGCTCTGTTGTTTCTGCGGGGACCTGTTCGAGCCGGCCAAAATATTTCTTGATTGCATCCTCATATTTGCGAGGAATCTCATTTTCGCTTATAGCCTCGGATGCACTATCGCGACCGGCCTGAATCACGTTGGAATAATCCCGAACTGCCTGTCCTTTAATTTGCGTGTCCTTGATATACCAGCTTGCAATTACCGGCCCCTGTTTGGAGTTGCTTTCCACACGGGTTGATTTGTTTGAAGTTTGCCCGCTCGCCTCTGAGTCACGAGGTCCCCAACCGATTCCCGGCCCACCTGTACCGGGTCCGCTTCGGCTGGTGTCCCCTTCGCTAAACTGGCCCTGTCGGCCTTGCCCATAGCCCATACCTTCTCCAAGGCAGGCAATGCAGCGGGCTATTTCTGCAAGACTCGCCTCGGTCAGGTTGATTTGACGCTGGATAGCATCAAGCTGGTCCAATTGGTCCATTACCTCTGATAATTCATCAGAGGTTAATCCTCCTTCACCACCGCCGTTGCCGGCCATTGCACTTGCCAGGGCTGACATTTGGTTGCGTGCCAACCGCGAAGCAGCAGCCTTGTTTAAGAGTTGCTCGATTTTATCTTCCGGCAGACCTTGCTGTTGTAAAGACTGGCGTAATTGATTTTCATCCAACTTGGCAAGAGCCTTGTCCAACCCCTGTTTTTGCAGTTCTTTTTCCAATTCCTCACTTTTTTGAGCTAACTCGCCAAGTTTTTTGGCCAGATTCTGCAATTGGGAAGCCATGTCATTTTTCTGCTGCTCTGAAAGGTTCCCCTCGGAAAGCTCCTTTTGCATCTGTTTAAGTATTGCCGAAGCCTGGCTAAAATCACCCTTCGCCAGTGCAAGCTGCATTTTTTGTGTAAATTCTTCAGGCGAGCCGCGTAACTGTTGAAACATCTGCTGCATCATTTTTAAAGAGTCCGCCTGTGCTATATTCTGCAGGTTTTTGATTTGGTCTGAAAGGTCGCCAAGCTGGCGGATTGCCTGCCGTTTAATATCCTCCGGCCTGGCATCCTGAGGCATTTGGTCGAGCTTGCTGACGGCTTGGGCAAGATTGGGTTCTGCCAAGTTCCTAACTGCAAGAGCAACCGCTTTTGTAACATTGTTAACATCCACTTTTGCCTGCTGAGTTTGCTGAATAAGCTGTTGCTGCTGGTTGCGTTTGTGCAGAAAACCGAGCAGGTCTTTTTGCGGCAAAAACAAAACCAGTAAATAAACAATCAGCCAAATACCGGCCGTAAATGCCCAGCCATTCGACAGTTGAATGGGAAAATGCCCTTTGACATATAAATTATTGATTTTAGTTGTAGCCTCAT
>CAZYWY010000405.1:0-2109 GCA_964651605.1 uncultured Pirellulales bacterium
CATCTCGTAAGCTGCGAATACTGCATTAAAAGCCAGCATTAGTGTAATGACAAACAATTCATAACCGAACATTGTTCAATACCTTTCTCAGAGCCCCGAACGTACCGAGCCCCGAACGTACCGAGCCCCGAACGTTAGTGAGGGGAATTCACTATTTTATTACCCCTCGCTTACGCTTGGGGCTCAGGTTCTGGTTATATCTACAACCCACAATGACATTATTTTCCCCTGTCTGTTTTTAACATAATCAATTGCACAGGCAAGATTCTCTTTTGTCCATATATACTTTGTACTGCCGTGACGTGACCAATACTTTTTTATAAGACTGCTGTTGCCATTAACGCCTTTTATTGCCCGCGTAGCGTATGCCTTGAAATCCGTCATCATTTTTTCCGGTTTTTCTTCTCCGCCGACGACAACGTGAATATGATTACTTCTAACATGAACGGCATAAGTAATCCATCCACGGTAACAACAAACCTCTAAAATAGTCTTCAGAACAATATCTCTACCGGTTTTATCCAATATAATCGGGGGATTTTTTAGCTTGTCCTGCTCTTTTTTATGAAGCTTTGAATTTGGACTTACAAAATCGCTGTGATAAAGATTATGTTGTTTATCGACACTACCTCTGCTGTCGCCGTGCAACCATGTCCCATAAGTCGTAAATGTTATATGATAAGCAATCGGATATTCCATTATATAATTCTTATCCCAAATCTTCCGGACCCCGAACATCAGTGAGGGGCAAAATCACTCAAAATCCTTTTTGCTTCTTCGCAATCCTGTGCAATCCGGGCGACGAGCTTTTCCGGCGTACTGAACTTATGCTGGCTGCGAATCCGCTCAATAAAATCCATTGCCATATATCCGCCGGTCCTGCCGGGGACATCATCCCTGAGTAAATGAGCCTCGATAAGCAAGGGAAAATCATCACCGTAAGTCCTCGCCTGGCCAATACTATAAACAGCAGGAATCTGCTGCCTGCCGGTTAAGACACCATCTACATCGTCGGCTACTTCGACAAAACCGGTATAGACCCCTTCCGCGGGGATTACCTGCCTTGGCGTTTTTATATTCAATGTTGGAAAGCCCAGCTTTCTGCCAACGCCCCTGCCCGGTACGATTTTCTCCATAAGCCGATATGGCCTACTTAGGGCTATTCGGGCATCGGCAATATGACCGCCTTCAAGCATATATCGAATCATCGTGCTGGATACCCTGACAATCTGGCCGCTCGAAAGCTCTATAGTCCTGGGCTTGATAATGCGAACCTCGAAATTATTCTCACTGCCCAGCCTGACAAGAGTCTCAATCTTACCTGCCCTGCCTGCACCGAAGTTAAAATCATCGCCCTCAACAACCACACTGGGTTGAATATTTTCTACGAGAAATCTTTGAACAAAATTAGCCGGTGATAACTCCAGCAACGCCCTGCTGTCTTTGAGTACAATCAAGCAGTCCACACCCGCCTCGGACAATAGATGCTCTTTTAGCTGCAATGGCGTCAAAACTCCCGGTGCAGTTTCAGGATGCAGAATAGCAACCGGATGCGGCTCAAACGTTATCGCTATCAGCTCCGAATGCATCTGCTCGGCGGCACCTCTGCCGGCAGCTAAAATCTCCTGATGGCCAAGATGCACGCCGTCAAAATTGCCTATTGTCAGCACAGCCGCCTTTTTTAACTGTCCAAGCCCCGATATGGTATCAATGATTTTCATAAAACAATATTTAACAGCCTGTCAGACAATTTTCAATGTTTTTGTCCCAATAAAGACGACGAAAGCGGACCACTGCGAAAATCCGGTTTCCGGTGTGGATGTATTAAAAAAAGAAAAACATGAAAAAGAAAACAAAATAAAGTAGGTTCCAAACACGCTTTTATAGACAACTAAGCGTATTTGCAGAGGTTACCATAAATAAGCTGATAACCTGAAAAAACGTAGTAGCAACCGCCAGAGGTTTGTGAAAAATTGGTGCAGCGTGCGTTTTAACCTGTATGCGAGGTTGACAATATATTAAGGAAGTATTTATAATGCAGCCACTTAAAACAAATTGCGCCCGTAGCTCAGCTGGATAGAGCAACGGATTTCTAATCCGTAGGTCACA
>CAZYWY010000406.1:0-2108 GCA_964651605.1 uncultured Pirellulales bacterium
GATGTCCCCCCCGCTCACTGACTCCCCCTACCACTTCCTCGTTAGCCAGAACCGTCCCAAGTGCCTGACACCAGTTCACAGGGACTTCCGCTTCATAAGCCAGTCGATATTCGTCGATTAACCGACGTCGCTGGTCCGGTTCAAGCTCGATAAACTGCACCTGTCCTGTTTGTGTGCCGTAAAGACTTATTTCTGGAATCCGAAACGCTGCATCGGCCTGCACAATGTCCCCATCCATATTAATCACGAAACTGCCGGAAAGCAGCTTCTGCTGCAGCTCCGCAATTGGCCTGGCAGCATTTGCCTGCGGGTCGTACCACGAATTGTAGAGCTGCAAGAAAATCCATTGTGTCCACTTGTAATAGCCGGGGTCGGTAGTATTGACCTCCCTGTCCCAGTCGTAGGAAAATCCCAGCGACTTGATTTGTGTACGGATATTATCAACATTTTTCTTTGTTGTTGTTTCGGGGGCTGTGCCTGTCTGGACAGCGTACTGCTCTGCGGGCAGGCCGAACGCATCCCAGCCCATTGGATGCAAAACGTTAAAACCCTTCATCCTTTTATAACGGGCAACAATGTCACTGGCGGTATAACCTTCGGGATGGCCGACGTGAAGCCCCTGGCCGGACGGATACGGAAACATATCAAGCACATAGTATTTAGGCCTTGAATTGTCGAAGTCCACGGCTCTGAATGTCCCTGCTTTTCCCCAGAATTGCTGCCATTTTTTTTCTATTTCGCCAAAGTTATATATTCCTTTTTTCAAGCACATTTTCTGAATCATCTCCAAAAAACTTTCTGTATTGTCGTTATACGATAAACCAAAATAATTGAAAAATCCACAAAAAACATAAGCATCTATCGTAACTGCCGGCAATATTGAAATATCACCGGACTTTTTAAGATTGGATTTTTTTGCCTGTTTCAATTACCATCATAGAAGGCTTTGAACAGACTGATATGATTATAATAATCTGAAAGTGATAATTCGATTAGCGTGATGAGGCTGCAGTTAATTGTATGCAAGGTTTTGCAGAGGGAGGCGTACTTTTGCGCCGCCCGCTCCGGTAATATTATCGACATAGTCCTGATGGAACAGGGTCTTCATACAGAGCCGGACAGGCTCCGCTGCGAGCTTCGTAAAGCACTGAACCGTACCACCGATATGCAGGGAAATCCGTATGACGCCTCGCTGCTCGGATATGGCCTTTGCGGCAAAGGCATCATCGGGCTGTCAGCAAATATTCCCATCGTTGTACCGCGTGCTCACGATTGCATAACACTGCTCTTAGGCTCGAAAAAAAGATTCAAGAAATATTTCGACTCGCACAACGGCACTTACTGGTATAGTCCGGGCTGGATAGAAACCGGCGCCGGTCCGGGCAGAGAACGCAGCGAAAATCTGTATGAAACATTTAAACAGAAATACGGTGATGCAAAAGCACGTTACCTTGCAGAGATTGAGCAGGAATGGACAAAAAAATACAACAGAGCCGTCTACATCGACTGGGGACTGGGCAATAACAATAGCTATATACAGTACTCAAAAAACAGTGCAGCTTCACTCGGCTGGGAGTACGACCAGCTTATCGGAGACCCCTGCCTGTTACAGAGGCTTCTTGACGGCTGCTGGCAGGACAGTGAATTTCTCGTTGTAAAGCCGGGGCAAAAAATCAGCGAAGATATTACCAGCGAAGGAATAATAAAAGTCGAGTAGGAGTATGTTACCCAGCGAAAAATTAGCCGTTATTACTTTCCTGATGTTAGTGGCTCTGGTTTATTCCTATGAGGCATTATTATTCATCCGTTTTTTATTCAGCAAATTATCAAAACAACACAGAACAAACATCCTGCTGACAAGGCCGGCTGTGGCAGTTCACGTCATCGCCACAATTGGCATAATCTGCTATTTATATGGCTGGCTCATCGAACCTTATCATATTGAGGTTAATCTTATCCCAATTAAAACCAGCAAATTAAAGCATACAACCTTCAGGGTAGTGCAGATTTCCGATTTGCACTGCGATAAAAAACAGCGTAACGAAAAGTCCATTATCAGGATAGTCAACAACCTGAAACCCGATGTAATTGTTTTCACCGGCGACGCA
>CAZYWY010000407.1:0-532 GCA_964651605.1 uncultured Pirellulales bacterium
TCTTCTTAGACAAGTTTTAATTTGGTTTGCATACATTCGAGCTTCGGAATCAAACAAATCAGACTGTACTATGACCTTTCCAGAAACAGTACGTAGTGATGATTGTAGAGATTGCTCCTGTTTTTCTGTAAGGCTACGGTCAGAAGTTTTTTGCATGAGTTCCAGTTTCGTATTATCGAGCTCTTTCATTGTGTTTGAGAGGGAAGAATATATTTCTGATATATGAGCTGCAAGTTGTTCTAAAGCTTCGCTTTCAGTACCAGTAAAATGCTCAATCGCTAACGTACGGTATGGAGTCAACTGAGTTTCAAGTCGTTGAATCTCAGTTGTTTTTGTCCGCACTAAGTCACTAAGTTC
Source organism: uncultured Pirellulales bacterium (assembly GCA_964651605.1). Classification (GTDB taxonomy): domain Bacteria; phylum Planctomycetota; class Phycisphaerae; order Sedimentisphaerales; family Anaerobacaceae; genus JAFGPS01. Next base: position 358 of record CAZYWY010000407.1, read on the forward strand.
TGTATTCTTCTCTGTTAATTTTGCGTTTTGTTTGCTAAGCACAGAACGTTGATTCCAGATATTGAGACAAGCTATAATTATCCCAACTATTCCCGCTACTATCGCAACTTGAACACTAGCTTTATGATAAAATCTTTGGCCCATAAAAAACGCCTCTTTATTATTGGCGGATTAT
>CAZYWY010000407.1:542-2103 GCA_964651605.1 uncultured Pirellulales bacterium
TCACTCCTCGCAATGACATTTTTAGAGCTACCCTACATTTTTACTGCTGCCCTTTCTTATTATTGGCAGATTATAAACCCGGCCAAACAATCTTGTCAAACAAATGCTGATAATTTTTACCCTTGCGATTTTGCAGAATCAACTTATTATCTGGTTATTGTTTGGTTTATATTTGACTTAGATTCGCAGGATTTTTACACTACCTTATATGGGAATACAGGAATTAATAAGCAGTAAAAGAGAGCAGGTTCTTACATTAGCCAAAAAGTATGGTGCATCACAGGTTCGCGTTTTCGGCTCGGTCGCCAGAGGCACCGCAGACGAAAAGAGCGACATTGATTTTCTTGTGGATTTGGCGCCTGGGCGGAGCCTGCTTGATTTGGGCGGATTACTGTATGAATTGCAGAATCTGCTCGGCAGAAATGTTGATGTGATTACATCGGCAGGTCTTCGGCCACGTATCCGTCAGCGAGTTCTCAAGGAAGCTGTGAGTTTATGAGGGACGAGGAAAGAAGGTTGATTTTAAAAACTTTTTGCAGTAATATATAATACAGCACGTTTTGTTCTAAGGGTTTAGCAATTTCGGTTGTAAAATGAAACGATTACGAGTCTATGCGGATACATCGGTTTTTGGCGGCTGTTTTGATGATGAATTTGCAGTTGAAAGCCAGCTTTTTTTTTCTGCGATAAGAGCAGGCAAATATATACTTGTCGTCTCTACAACTACGATAGCCGAGCTTCGAAAAGCACCTGAATATGTCAGAGCAGTGCTGGCAGAATTGCCGCAGGACGCCATTGAGATGCTATATTTTAACGAGCAAATCGTTTATTTGCGTGACGCATATCTGGCAGCAGGTTTGCTCAAGCCGGAGAATAAAGCTGATGCCGAGCATATCGCCTCAGCATCCGTAGCAGATGTGGATTTTGTCGTAAGCTGGAATTTCAAGCATATTGTGCATTATGAGAAAATTGCCGGATACCAGGCCGTCAATTTACTGAATGGTTATAAAGAAATTCGTATTTACTCACCGAAAGAGGTGGTTGAAAGTGAAGAATAAAAAATTTGATTGTGTTCGGATGAAGCGGGATATCCAGAAGCAAATCGCAAAAGAGTTTTCAGGCATGTCGGATGAGCAGGCCCACAAAATCCAAATGGCTGATGCAATGAAAGATCCAATCTTAGGCCCATTCTGCAGGAAGGTTCGTTCTATAAATAGAGCTTTGAAAAGATAAGGCCTCGCATTCGTCAGCGAGTTCTCAAGGAAGTAGTGAATATATGAGAGATGACAGAGAAAGACTGCTTGATATTAAAGAGGCCATCGAGAACGTGCAAAAATACGCCTCTCGCGGCAAGAGCGCCTTTATAAAAGATGAACTTATCCAGACCTGGGTTTTGCATCATATTCAAATCCTCGGCGAAGCGGCAGCCAGACTATCCTATGAATTTCAGGAAGAGCATTCTGATATACCCTGGTTCAAAATAATCGGTATGCGCAATATTCTGGTTCACGATTATTTTGGCATCGATATTGAGGCAGTCTGGTCGGTAGTCGAAAATGAC
>CAZYWY010000408.1:0-2102 GCA_964651605.1 uncultured Pirellulales bacterium
AATTATCTTATATAATGATTCTGCTGTTTTCGCCAATTTACACAGGCGAACTCCGCAACATTTCTTGCCGTATATTAAATAATATGGTAAAGTAATTAAAACAACTAATAACTCGTTTGACTGAGTTAAAATAAAAGTTAGATTTAATTGTATAATGTTTTCATAAATACTTATTATATAATATGTTATGGATAAATATTATGAATCACATCCGTATTGTACTTCGATTTGCATCCTTCGTGGTTATTTTTACTTTATTAACTATAATTGCCCATCAGGACAAACTTTTTGGCGGGCAGACGCAGCAGGTGCAAACAGAGCCAAATTATGCGAGAACACCATCACCAACATCTGCGCTCAATCTGAAGGCCATCCCATATAAGATTGTGTATGAAACCTACCGGCAGACGCAAGGAAGGCCAAACTGGGAACTGTACACAATGAATGCGGATGGTTCAGAGCCGAATAACTTGACTAAAACACCCGAGCTTGACGAGTTGTACCCGCACGTTAGTCCTGACGGCAGTAAAATTTGCTTTGTCGTTGACGAGGGAACCAACAGGAGAAATAAAGTTCGAAGCGTCTATTATATGAATATCGACGGCACGGGACGTGTTGAAGTTGCACGCAATGCCCGTGAATCCTGCTGGGGACCCGACGGCAAAAGCATCGCCTATCTCAAAGGGGAGTTCGAGCGTTACAATATCAGCGAGTATGCAACCTCCGGGCTTTACATATACGATTTACAGACCGGCAAGAGCAGACAGCATCCCAATCCGGCACTGGAACATCTTTATGCCATCTGCTGGTCGCCTGACGGCAAATGGTTTCTCGGTGTTGTGAAGGGCAATTCCGAATACAGTGACGCTATTTTAGCTATTGATGCAAATGGCCCGGGGGTTTTTGACCTTGCAAAATGGGGAGTAAAAGGATGCAGGCCGGACTTCAGTAGCGATGGTAAAATGATTACCTGGGGCAACACCGACTGGGACTTATGTGTCGGACAGATAGATTTTAACAGTGTTGAGCCTAAAGTTACCAATATCCGCAAATTTGCCGGTTGCGAACGCGACTGGAAGGTCTATCACGTGGATTTTTCGCCGGATTGCAAATATATCGCCTTTTCTTATGGGCCTACTTCCGGCAGCCAGACCGTAGGCGGTTTTGCACGGGGCTGGAATATATGCGTTACAGATTTGTCCGGCAAATGGGTACAAATCACCACCGACGGCAACAATAACAAAGAGCCGGACTGGATACCCATTATCAAACCTGGTCAAAAATAAGCCGAACTAACAGAGTGACGGAAGATAGATATATGAAAGACAGAATCTACACAACAAAACAATGCTTTTATAGACGGTCTATAATATTTTTATTAATTTGTTTTTTATCAGCGACAGAATCGGCTTTGTGTCAGCTTAACCTGCCTGCTGAATCGAATCTTCCGAAAATGCCATCTGCTTCAGGCGAGATAAATCTTAAGGATGTCCCTTATAAAATTGTGCATGAGAGCTACTGTCAAACTCAGGGCAGAAATAACTGGGAATTGTTTATAATGAATGCGGACGGCTCAGAGCCGAATAATCTGACCAGAACACCTAATCTTGACGAGATGTATCCGCACGTCAGTCCCGATGGCAGTAAAATTTGCTATGTTATTGACCAGGGAACTACCAGGAGGAATAAAGTTAGAAGCGTCTATTATATGAACATAGACGGCACGGGACGCGTCCAGGTTGCCCGTAATGCCCGCGAACCCTGCTGGAGTCCGGATGGCAAAAGCATTGCTTATCTGACCAGTGAGTATGATACTTACAGCACCAGAGAATATGCCACATCTGAGCTTATGATTTACAACATAGAGACACGCCAGTACAAACCGCACCCGAACAAAAATCTGCACCACATTTATGCAATCTGCTGGGTACCGCCGGATGGTAAATGGTTTCTCGGCGTAACAAAGGGAAATTCCGAATACAGTGACGCTATTTTAGCCATAGATGCAAATGGTCCGGGAGTTTATGACCTGGCAAAGTGGGCAGTTAAAGGTTGCAGACCCGACCTGCGATTTGACGGTAAAAAGGTAGTCTGGGGCGATG
>CAZYWY010000409.1:0-2102 GCA_964651605.1 uncultured Pirellulales bacterium
AAGAGAAGGCTGCACTATTCACTGTCTGCGAAAACGGTTATGGCAAACGGACAGGCCTGGAAAATTACAGACCCCAGTCCAGAGGCGGAGTGGGTCTGAAAAACATCAAAACCTCCGAACGCAATGGAAAAGTTGTGGCGCTGAAGGCTGTGCAAAGCACCGATGATTTAATGATGATAACTGCCAACGGTATGATTATTCGCACCGGACTTGACCAAATCCGTTCCATAGGCAGAAATACGCAGGGCGTTCGGCTGATTAACCTAAAGCCCGAAGATAAACTCGTTGCTGCTGAAAAAATTATTTCCGAAGAAGCAGGCGATGCCGGCAGCGAGCCTAAAACCAACGGAAAAGGGCAGTAAAATAAAAGTATGCCGGGTGCATTAAAAAAAACAGCAGGCGGTGAACATCTGATATATGTGATTGCCGGCCAGGACCAGACGGTTGTTAACGCCCGCTCCAGTGAACTGCTCGATGAGCTGATTGCACCGGCACAGCGGGCAACTGGTGTATTCAGCCCGCAGGCCGATTCTATCCAGGCCAGCGAAGTACTCGATGAGCTGCGAACAGCACCTTTTTTGACCGATAAGAGAGTCGTTATTCTCAAACAGGCAGATGATTTCGTGTCAAAAAACCGGGAATTGCTTGAAAAATATTTTGCTCATCCCTGCCCGACAGGCAGACTGATTTTGACTGTAAAAAGCTGGGACGCCCGCACGAAACTTGCCAAAAAACTGCCGCAGGCCGGTACACTAATCAGCCTCGTCCCACCCAAACGATGGGAAATCCCGAAATACCTGACAAAATATGCTGTAGCAACCTGCGGCAAAAATATCCGCAGTGATGCTGCCGAGCTTGTCATAGAGCTGACCGGTGATGAGCTGCCCAGATTGTATAATGAGGTTGATAAGCTGGCTATTTTTGTGGATAGTCGCAGGGATATTAACCGGCAGGATGTTGAATTGCTGCTGGGCAATAATCGCTTGTTCAACGCCTTTGCTGTGATTGATGCCGTTATTCAATCCGATGCCGCTTCGGCAGTGAGCAAATTAAGAGCGATGTTCGAGGCTGACAAATCGACAGAATTTACAGTCGTCGGTGCATTTGCATATCATTTGCGGCGGATGTTCAGGGCTAAAGCAATGCTCGAAAAGGGCGCTGCCCTCGGCGAAATCGTGAAAAAGCTTAATATCTGGAGCAACAAGGAGCAGTTTTTCGCACAGCTTCGACAAATCTCCCTAAAGCAAATCGGCTTAATATTAAAAAGGCTGGCGGAAATTGACTTTGAAATTAAAACCGGCCAGTCTAAAGTTACCGTTGCAATGGAGCAGTTTGTACTTAAATTGTGCAGTGAAAAATAATGGGCAGCTCTAAAAAAAGTCATTATAAATTGGTTAGCGTCCCCTAATATTAAAGGACGATTAGTTGTTTTTTGTTCATTTGTTTTTCACCTCACTCTTATATTTTTCAAAACAAGGGGAACTACAAAAGCCTTCACGACACCATTCTTGATATTGTGGATTTCCAAGCATATAATCTATTTGAGCCTGCCCAAGTGGTTGCCTGCATCCTTTGCACAATACTATGCTATCATCATTTTTAAGATTGTTGATATTAAAGTCGTTACCTGGTTTCCACGGTTCTTGAGTTCCCAATTTTGGAGCAATTAAACATGCAATGCCATATACAGCCCAAGTTATTGTCGTAAAAAAGAATGCTACCCATAGTTTTTCTAACAATTTTATATTGTTATAAGTTTTGTATTGGATGGAAGATATTAAATAAAATACTATTACTGCAACCTCAACTAATGTAATTAACTTCGGCCATTTTGTTGAAAGTTTCCGCATTTTTCTCTCCCAACATTTATTCCTTCAATAGCAAATTACAATGAAAATTTTTTATGTCCCTTCCAAAGATGTAACCGATGGCTATTATTGTACAGGCTGTTATGCGTCAGGCAAGCAAAAACAATACTATTGTTTGACTTTTCTGGCGAAAAATAGATAATATCCTGCGTAAATAAAACTATCGGGACACGACCGGCCAGCTACCGGCCAAGCGGTTTGAGCAGTGGTAAGGTTTTTAATTACCTGTCTAAC
>CAZYWY010000410.1:0-2096 GCA_964651605.1 uncultured Pirellulales bacterium
CCCCATTACCAGCGTTATTTTTCTCATTGCAACCGGCAATAAACATAATTACAGGCATAAAAAACGATAATAAAACTCTATAATTCATAATTCACGTCTCCAATAAATATTATTTTAAGTAACATTGTCTCCGATTTTTTCACGCCAGCGATTTTTTCTGACAGAGGCCAGAATTTGCTCAGCGCACTTCAAAGCAGCCAGACCTTCTCCAGCGCTTACTTCGGGTCTGAAATCCCTGTTCTCGACGGCTCGCAGGAAGGCCTCCTGCTGCAATCGAACAGGCTCTTTATCGTCTATTTCAAGCTGTTCTATATGTAAAAGGTCCGGCCAGTTCACGCTGGCCAGGTTAAAATCCCCCGATGCTCTTTTTTCATTTATCCATTTGACAACGTTTATATTGGGGTCTGCCTTGATAATCATCCCGCTTTTTCTAAGATAATCAACACTCAGATAGGCCTGCTTGCTGAATACCCTGACTTTTCTTTCGGTTTTTATCGCAAGACGTGATGCAGTTATATTTGCGATACACCCATTCTCAAAAACGATTCTCGCGTTGCATATATCTTCTTTGTCCTCAACAACATTTACACCGACGGCATCTATTTTCTTTATTTTGCTTGCTGCCAGCGACAGAATAATATCGATATCGTGTATCATCACATCAAGCACCACACCTACATCGGTAGAGCGAAATGGATATGGGCTGATTCGGTCAGCCTCTATGAATTTAGGCTCGATGTTGAGTCTTTTCATCGCCTGTGCAACCGGATTGCATCGTTCGGAGTGACCCACAGCAACAACAACATCATATTTTTGAGCAAGAGCAACAATCTTCTTGCCCTGTTTGACAGTGCTTGCGAGCGGCTTTTCAATTAGAACAGCGGTTTTATTTTTTATGAATTCCGCTGCAAGTTGCAGATGCGTAACCGTCGGCGTTGCGATTGTAACTGCATCAACCTTATCAAGTATGTCCTTACAATTTGTATAGGCAGAACAATTGTATTGCTCTGCAAGGCGTTTAGCTTTATCAGGGTCAACATCAACAACGGCGACAAGCCTGCTCTGTGGAAGCTGGCTATATACCTTTGCATGTATAGAACCCATTTTGCCTGCACCAACCACTGCCGTCCTTATACTGTTTTCCTGCATTATGTTCCTCTTTTATTTTAATAAATCCAACCGTGAAAATCTGATAGCCGCATTTAGTGTTCGCGAAATTGCTCAAGGTATCTGCCAAACCGGTGTTGGCTGCTTTTCGTTATAGCTTCTATAATAGAGCGAACATTATCGTCTATCCAATCCTCCTGTGCCAGCTTCTTTACGTTTTCCAGAAGAGCGCTTCCTCTGCGATATAACTTTTTATACGCCAGGCAAATATTCTCTTTCTGCTGTTTGTTAAGGCCGGCTCTGTTTATTCCCCGCTCATTAACGCCGCGAATCCTCGGAGGATAGTGACCGCTGACAATAAGAAATGGCGGAATATCGCGATTAACACCTGCTAGACCGGCTACATAGCACCATTTGCCGAATGTAACAAACTGATGACACGCCGCCAGTCCGCTCATCCAAACGCCGGTTTCAATTTTAGCATGGCCCCCTATCTGCACATAGTTGCTCATTAAAATCTTATTTTCGAGCGTGCAATCATGTGCGACATGCACACCTACCATAAGAAAATTTTCATCCCCTATATGCGTTTTCTTCCCCGGAGTCGAGCTTGGGTGTACAGTTACTTGCTCATGAAATATATTTCCGTCGCCTATCACAACACCGCCCGTCTGAGTTTCAGGAGTCAACCGTAATATCTGAGGCCGGCTTCCAATCACACAATTTGCAAAAAAATGGTTGTTCTTTCCTATGGTAACGTTCTTATCGATAACTACATTTGCATCGAGTATTGTTCCCTGTCCGACAATGACATTTTCATAGATTACACAATTCGGGCCGACGACAACATCGTCTGCCAACCGCGTCCGTTCACTTACTACTGCTGTCGGATGTATCTGTGCCATTATTCTACTTTCAGTTACTTATGTTCATTTTCATCATCAACAAGCATAAACCTTATATCTGCCTCGGCAACCAGAACATCGCCG
>CAZYWY010000411.1:0-2083 GCA_964651605.1 uncultured Pirellulales bacterium
TCTTTTCATAACGATTCTCCTTTCATTCTATAGAGAAATTTTCCTTGTTTTTCCTGATAAATTCTATTAACTGCCAACTTTAAGCAATTATACTTTTCGGACTTTCTATGTCAAAACTATTTTTGAAAATTATTAAAAAAATTTCAAAAAATATTTTACGCCAATTACCAAATGCGCTATATACTATTTTTACCTAAAACATCTATTACCTACAGATTATTCTAATTATACCGTATAAAATTTCTTAGTCAACCCTTTTTTTGTATATTTTCAGAAAAATTTAATCGGCATGATACATATTGTTAATAAAATACATCATATTCCGTATTAATAAGCCAACAAATCCGATTTTTCTACCCAAATCCCATAATAAAAAAGGCGGGATTAAACATTTTTTTTGTTTTCTTTAACTTTTTTACTTTCCTTATGCCCCTATCAACTGTGTCTCATAAAGGCTCTGGTACAATCGGCAGGTTTTAATCAACTGGTCGTGCCTGCCCTGTGCGATGACCTGGCCATTATCCATAACCACAATCACATCAGCCGAAACGATTGTGCTGAATCTGTGCGCTATGATAAAGCTGGTTCGCTCCCGCATAATTTCCTCGATAGCCGTATGAATTTTGGCCTCACTGTCGGCATCGACCTGGCTGGTAGCTTCATCAAAAATCAAAATAGCAGGGTTTTTAAGAATTGCCCTGGCTATGACGAGCCTCTGGAGCTGCCCGCCGCTCAGGCCAGCGCCATCCTCACCGATGACCGTCTGATAACCTTTGGGCAGCGGAGCTATAAATTCATCAGCATACGCCCGTTTGGCGGCCTCGATGATTTGCTGCTGCGTGGCGTCGGGGCAGCCGTAAGCGATATTTGCCGCGATTGTATCATTAAATGTCACTACATTCTGTGTTACCATACCAATCTGGTCTCGCAGACTGCTTAATGTCACCCGGCGAATATCCCTGCCATCAATAAGCACCTGTCCTGAATCGGGGTCATAGAATCTCGGCAGAAGATTTGCCAGTGTGCTTTTGCCTGAGCCGTTTGGTCCGACCAGAGCAATATTTTGCCCCGCTCTGACGGACAAATTGACGCCATTCAAAGCAGGCCTGGCGGCGTCGGGATATGTAAATACAATATTTTTAAATTCAATCTTGTGTGCAAAAGGCGGCAGCTCAACAGCGTCGATAATTTCAACCTCAACAGGTGAATCAATCACAGCGAAAATCCGCTCGGCAGCAGCATTTGCCTCCTGGACTTTGTTCCAGACATCGCTGGTCTGCCTGATTGAGGCGGCTGCTACGCCAAGAAGAAGCAAAAGTCCGAAAAATTCCTCGCTGTCCAGTCTGCTGTTATTGACCCAGTAAGCCCCTGCAATCAGCGCTGCTGAGCCGGCGAGCATACCGAGCACTTCCATTATCGGAGAAATTGCAGCATCGAGCCTGGACATCTTCAGCGATTGTTTCAACAGCCGGTCGTTAATAGCCTCGAAAAGTTCGCATTCGTATTTTTGCCGGTTATAGACCTTGACGACCTTCAGGCCTGACAGAGCCTCCCGCAGTTTTGCGAGCATTTGCGAGCCTGCCACAAGTGATTTTCTTGATGCCCGTTTCATTTTTTTGCCGAAAGTACCAACAAATCCGAGTACGAATGGAGCGCTAATCAGGAAAATCAGCGTAAGCTGCCAGTTAATCCAGAGCGCCCAGCCGATTTCAAAAATGACAATCAGAGGTTCCCGTATCGCTTTGCCGAGTATGGCTTTAATTGCTCTTGCCATAACATCGGTATCACGGATAATCCTGCTGACGGTATCGCTGGGTCTTTCACTTCCGAAGAATCCTACAGGCATCTGGATAGCATGAGCGAAAGTATCTTCCCTCAGGTGATTTATCGACGTTTGAACAATCCTTTGGGCCACATATTCCTGCGTATATTTGGCAAAACATCGAATTATTGTGCTGATGGTTATTCCAACGATAAGCACAATTATCGCCCTTGTTTTACTTTCCGGGTTTTGCCCTCTTGGCAGCAGATTCATCAGATTCTTTAGAATATTCAAATGGCTCACATAAAAAGGTTCTGAGCC
>CAZYWY010000412.1:0-2081 GCA_964651605.1 uncultured Pirellulales bacterium
TGCCTCAGTTATGAGAGTTCCATTTGTTGAAATGACCGTGCGCAAACCCCGCTGAGCGGCATATTCGAGCAGTTCGAACAAATCGGCTCGCATAATCGGCTCACCGCCCGAAAACAGAACAGACGGCACGCCAAATTGTGCCAGGTCATCCAATACGGCTTTTGCTTTTTCACCGGAGATTTCTTCAGACGGCTTTCCTGCCCCGCTGTCGTTGTAACAATGGATACACTTGAGATTGCACGCTCTTGTGATATTCCATACCACGATGGGGCGTCTTTCGGATGCACTTTTGGGGACAATTCTGGTCTTGTCCCGAGCCGGGTCGCCCCTGCCGTAGCGAATCCAGTCGCCCGGCGTAATTTCGTCACAATATAATTTGGAGATATTTATCATTCCGGCGTATAGATGCAGAAAGGTTCTTGTGCCATATAATCGCCCGTTGCGGCGTAAGCCCTCGCCCGGCAGCCGCCGCACACGTGTCTATATTCGCATACGCCGCATTTGCCGCCGAGCTCGTCACTATTGCACATCCGCAACAAGTCTTTATTGTTGTGCCATATTTCCACAAGCTGCTCATCGAGAATACTGCCGCATTTGACCGGCAGATAGCCACAGGGATACACGTCCCCCTGATGGCCTACGAATAAGACACCAAGTCCGGCCAGACAACCGCGGCTTGAATGTTGAGTCCTGAGTTTTGACCCTTCGGCTACGCTCAGGGCTTGGTTTTGAGTCTGTTGCTGTCTTATTACACGCTGATAGTGCGGCCCGCAGGTAACTTTAATCTGTAGCTCACCTCGACTTTCAAGCTGGTATATCTCAAGCAATTTTTCTTCATACTCCTGCGGCGAGAGCATATCGGTTTCGGCTAAAATCCTGCCGCAACCCACCGGAACCAGCATAAAAAAATGCAGGGCGGCAGCACCGAGTGACCTGGCCAGCTCGTAAATGGCCCGCATCTGCCAGGCATTGTTCTTAGTCAGCGTGACATTGATTTGAAAACCAACATTTCTTTCGCGAAGAAGTTTTATGCCTGCCAGAGCCAGCTCGAAGGCGTCCTGCGACCGCCTTTGTCTGTTATGAACCTCAGCAGTCGCCCCGTCGAGACTGACCGATACGCGTGATATTCCGCTGCTGCGAATTTGTTCAGCGGTATTTGCATCGAGCAATGTCCCGTTGGTTGCCAGTGCGGATTTAATGCCGGTCTGGTTTGCCTGTTGTATAAGTTCGAATATATCGGCTCTGCACAAAGGCTCACCGCCGGAGAAAACCAGCAGCGGCATCGCAGCCTGCTGCGTCCCCAGTTGTGCCAGTTGTTTTATAAGGTCTCCGGCCTGCGCAGTGGAAATGTCACTATGGGCAGTGTCGTTTGTTTCCAGCCTTCTGCAGTGGGTACAGGCCAGATTGCACCTGGTTGTCGTTTCCCAGAATAAAAGACGCAGGATACGATTATGTCTGTTTGCGTGGTTTATGATTTTACAATCTCCGGGTCAATCTGCGGCTGCCTCAGAGCCGGACAGGCCGGCTGGGACGAAATTTTCTCGGCCTGCTGCATAATGTCCTCGACCAGCCTGGCAGCCTCGGCAGGCCCCTTTTCCTTTGCAATACTGTCAACATTCTGGATTACACAATGCAGCAGCTTTGCGACAATGCGTTCGACCGCTGTCTCAAGGTCTGCTCTGCAGGTGACATCCTGTTTTGTTCCGGCAAAAAACCGCTCCAGTTCATTTCTGCTGATTTGGTCGAACTGTTCTTTCAATCTGCCTATCAGCGGGCCTATGTCACGCAAGCCGAACCATTCCATAAATGCATGGCTGCTTTGGCAGATAATCTCTGTGCAGGCTGAAATATCTTCCTGCCGGAGCTTTTGATTGGCTTGTGCGGTTTCGCAAAGCTGGTCTATACTGTAAATCTTTACGTTGTCGATTTTCTCAACGTCCGGCTCGAAATTCCTCGGCACCGCAATGTCGATAATAAGCAGTTTTTTCCCGTTGCGCTGCTGCATTATCTTTTTGACATAGCTTTTATCGAAAAGATAATTCTGTGCTGCAGCAGAAGCTATAACAATATCAGCCTCGATG
>CAZYWY010000413.1:0-2076 GCA_964651605.1 uncultured Pirellulales bacterium
ACCAGGCAGCTACTGAAAAGCTATAAAAGCCAGGACAAAATCAAGGCAATCGTGCTGGATATGCCTTTGCTGGCGGAGGTAGGCTGGACGAAATTATGCAGCAACATAATTTTTGTCAAATGCAGAAAAAATTTAAGGTTGCAACGGGCAAAGAGGCTGGGTTTTACGGAAAATCAGCTTAAAAAAAGAGAAAAATTTCAAATTTTTCTGGACAATAAGGCAAAGCTGGCCGATAATATCATAGAAAACAATTCTGACTTCTCTGCTTTAGTCAGTCAGGTCGGTTACATTTTCTTGAATATTATCGGTAATAAGTAAGTAGGCTTGGTAAAAGGCAACAAGCCGAAAAATACCTGTTTGATTGATAGGTTTTGCCTCAACTATTCATAAATCCAAAAATCAAACCCTGTGTCGGGTTTCGTGAGGAAACAGGGCAAATCGTCCCGCAAATAATTAAATTAGCAGGAATCTTAATAACAACATAAAACAAGGAGTAATGATGGCCAAAGGTGGAAAAAGTACAGGCGGCAAACGTAAATACACAAAAAGAAAGGGTTCCCACGCAAAGCTTCCTGTTGAACAGCAACAAGAAACTATAACCGAAGAACAACCACCTGTAAATTCAGACGAATCAACCTCTCAGATGGCTGAAAATACAGCCATAGATGCCGAAATGCAGGAGCAGGAACAGCAACAGGAACAAACCCAGGAACAGACACAGACGCAGGAACAGGATATTGAGACACTCAGCGATGAAGAGTCCACCCACGCCAAATACGAACGTGTAAAAAAGGGCAACCTGTACCTGACCGACCTGCAGAAACTAACGGTTGCAGACCTGCACAACATCGCCAAGAATGAAAACATCACCGAATATACCGCTCTGAAAAAGCAGGATTTAATTTTCAGAATCCTCAAAGAGCGAATTCGCCAGAACGGCCTGATGTACGGCGAGGGTGTATTGGAGGTTCTGCCGGATGGATACGGCTTCCTGCGAAACACGGATTACAATTATCTGTCCTCATCCGATGACATCTACGTATCTCCTTCGCAAATCAGGCGTTTCGGTCTGCGAACCGGCAATATTGTTTCCGGCCAAATCAGGCCGCCCAAAGACTCCGAGAAATACTTCGCTCTGCTGCGAGTGGAGGCGATTAATTTTGAAAATCCGGACAATCTTGTGGAAAAGGTGGTTTTCAGCGACCTGACACCTTTGCATCCTGAAAAGCGATTCATCATGGAAACAGCACCCGACGAGCTTAATATGCGCATCATCGACCTGGTAACACCGGTAGGTAAAGGTCAGCGAGGTCTGATTGTTGCACCGCCCAGAACAGGCAAGACAATTCTTCTGCAGAAAATCGCAAACGCCCTCAGCACAAATCACCCCGATGTCAAACTCATCGTCCTGCTGATAGATGAAAGACCTGAAGAAGTTACTGAAATGGAACGCAAGACCGCCGACGATGTCGAGGTCATAAGCTCAACATTCGATGAGCCTGCTGCCCGCCATTGTCAGGTAGCAGAAGTTGTGATAGAAAAGGCAAAACGCATGGTGGAATACGGCCAGGACGTTGTAATCCTGCTGGACTCGATAACCCGTCTTGCCCGTGCATACAACACCGAGATGCCGCATTCAGGCAGAATCCTCACCGGCGGCGTGGATGCCGGGGCGATGCAGATGCCCAAAAAATTCTTCGGAGCAGCCCGTAACATCGAAGAAGGCGGCTCGCTGAGCATATTCGCTACCGCACTTATCGACACAGGCTCGAAAATGGACGAGGTGATTTTCGAGGAATTCAAGGGCACCGGCAATATGGAACTGCATCTGGACCGCAAGCTGGTTGATAGAAGAACCTGGCCTGCCATCGACATCAGCAGAAGCGGAACAAGACGCGAAGAGCTTTTACTGGACCCGAGAGAGTTGCAGCTTGTTTATCGTCTGCGAAAAGTGCTGAGCGAATTGAACCCGGTCGAGGCAGTCGAACTGCTCAAAAGCAGACTTGCAAAGACCAAATCCAACGCCGAGTTCCTTTTAACAATGAATCTCGATTAAATTTCACACAGCCAAACGTG
>CAZYWY010000414.1:0-2066 GCA_964651605.1 uncultured Pirellulales bacterium
TGCATACGCCAACCAGCCTTAAATGTGTAGAACCAGCGAGTTTCTTTGTCTCAATCAGCCTGGCGCCTTTTGTTTCCATCTTGCGGATAGCCAGCTTTGCCTCGTCAGTGTTATGCAGACCTGTTGCATCTATCACAATAGTTACCCTTTTTCCTCTCTGCAGAAGCCCCAGTGCAGTAGCCTTTACGGCGCCTTCAAGACTGGCGCCAACAAGAATGAATTCGCTGGCTCTCAATTCGCTAAGCAGCCTGTCGATGCGGGGTTCATCGAACGGGTCAACGCAGCGTTTGTGCAGTATCACCTGTCGATATCTGCGTAATAAATCTCTCGGCAAATCTGTATTTCCGTCTGCGGCGTAAGTTACTCTGTTGTTAATCAGCGTATAATGGATTTTTTTTTGTCCGTCTGTGCCGTCAATACAGGAATGGGAATTACCGTTTCCGTCCTTATTGGGATATATTTCAGCCAGTGAGATTATAGGGATTTGATTGCGTCTGGCCCAGGCCATTACTCTGCGAATGTGGGAAAGAACACGTCTGTGATTTCTGATGCAGTCTTTGCCGCCGACAAGAAGATAGTCTTTTTGCGTATCAATATCTATAAGGATTTGCTTACGCCTGGTTTTTACCAAAGGTAAAATCATTATAAGATTTCCTTACCGGTACATCTATAATTCCATCTAATCAACAATACGCATCAGCAGACAATTCTGTTCTTTTTTACTATTTTTTATCGAACAGTCTGAACGGCGACTTAAGGTAAAAGTAAAAAGGCAAAATATTTTACTTTTTACTTTTTATCTGGTTTTGTATAAGTTTTCCTCAATGAGCAAAATCCTGAAAGATTATCAGACGGTTTCATTAAAAACCGAAGATTTGGGCGGAAAAGTTGATTTTAGCCGGATTTTCGGACGTTCGGGCTGTGTCAATATCGAGATTGGCTGCGGCAAAGGTGCATTTTTGCTAAGCCAGGCAATAGCCAGACCCTGCGATAATTTCCTGGGCATCGAATGGGCAAGCAGATATTATCGTTTTGCGGTTGACCGCTTTGGTCGATGGGGTCTGACAAATGTCCGCATAATTCGTGCCGATGCATCCGTGTTTTTGTCTGAATTTGTTGCGGACGAATCGGTGGATTGTTTTCATATATATTTTCCCGACCCCTGGCCTAAAAAACGCCATAATAAGCGACGTTTTATTTGTTCTGCCAACCTCGAATTGATGATTCGTTGTCTTACTCCCGCCGGCCGGATGCAAATCGCCACCGACCATGCCGATTATTTTGAGCAAATCCAGACATTGCTTTTGGCAGAACCTGACAGGCTGGAACAATGCGATTTTATCCCTGCTGCCGGGGTACAGTTTGGAGAAGATATAGGCACAAATTTCGAGCGAAAATACATACTGGAAAGCCGGCCAATCTATACTATCGCCGCAAAAAAAAGAAACAGTGAACACTGAAGAGCTGAAATATGGGCAAATATCATTTGGTGATACTCAGAGGGCCTTATCTTAATGCGATTTTAGAAGGTCTCAAGACGGTTGAATCGCGCTTTTCAAAGACGCAGCGATACGCATCGATAGATATTTCGGTCGGCGATGTGATATTTCTGAAAGAAAGCTCCGGCCCGGTATGTGCAAAAGCGACTGTTTCGAGGGTGAAGTATTTCAGAAATATCCGGCCACAGGACGTATTGCAGATAAAAGGGCGGTACAATCAGCAAATCGTCGCCGACGAGCAATACTGGCAAAGCAAGATGGATTCGAGGTTCGGTTTTCTGGTCTGGCTTACAGATGTAAAATTAATTGAGCCTGTGCGAATCTGCAAAAAAGACTGGCGGGCATGGGTGGTTCTTACGAACAGAGAGAATTTCGGCCTGCTGGATAATAAATAAGCCTTTTTGTCCTAACAAATCCTTAACGAACTGCAATAAATTGTCAAAAAAACACGTCTTTTATTACACAGAATAAAAATGGTTATTCTGTATGTGCCTTAGTACTACAGCGCCTTATGACAAGAAAAAATTGTTCTATTTCGTCAAAATACGAAGCACGAAATCCGAAACT
>CAZYWY010000415.1:0-2034 GCA_964651605.1 uncultured Pirellulales bacterium
AGTTATCCTGCACACAAGGAATATCCCACGACAATCATTAGCATCAAACAAGCAATTCAGGTACATTTAGGTTCAATCGAACAATCCAACAAGAGAACTATTTATCAGTTTATTCATCCCAACGGTGTAAAGAGTTGTCAGCTTGTAATGGGATTTACACAACTGGAAGATAATTGTGTCTGGAACACTATGCCGCCGCATACCCACCAGCGGCGAATGGAAGTATATATGTATTTCGATTTGCCGGAACAAGCCCGTGTATTTCATTTGATAGGCAAGCCCGACGAAACAAGACACATTGTTCTTAAAGACGGCCAGGCAGTGATTTCGCCAAGCTGGTCAATTCACAGCGGTGTCGGGACAAGCGCCTACTGTTTCTGCTGGGGAATGGGCGGCGAGAATCAGGCATTTGATGATATGGATAATTTAACAATGGACAAGATTAGATAGATTTGAAGGCTTTTAGAGAAATAACAATGATTTTAGACCAATTTAAATTAGACGGCAAAGTTGCAATAGTCACAGGTTCAGCACGAGGATTGGGGCAGGCGATAGCGACCGGCCTTGCGGAAGCAGGCGCTGATATTGCTTTGGTAGATATCCTCGATATGACCGAAACTAAATCCAAGATAGAAAAATTTGGGCGAAAATGTATTGCTATTACAGCAGACCTTTCTAACAAGGAAAGTGTAGATATTATTATTAAACAGATCCTCGAAAAGTTCGATGGCATTGATATCTTATTTAATAACGCCGGTATTATTCGCAGGGATCCTTTGATGCAGTTTAGTGAGAAAGACTGGGACGATGTGATGAATATCAATATTCGGACGCTGTTTTTTCTCAGTCAGGCCGTCAGCAACGTAATGATTGAACAGGGCAGAGGAGGCAAGATTATAAACATTGCTTCACTGCTAAGTTTCCAGGGAGGGATACTTGTGCCCTCTTATACCGCTTCGAAAAGTGCAGTAATGGGCCTGACTCGTTTGATGGCCAACGAACTGGCCCCTCACAATATTAACGTTAATGCAATCGCTCCAGGCTATATGGCAACCGATAATACAAAAGCCCTTCGTGAGGACCCTGCCCGCAGCAAGGCAATCCTCGAACGAATTCCTGCAGGCCGATGGGGCAAGCCGCAGGACCTTCAAGGTATTGCGGTTTTTCTGGCCTCGCCGGCCTCAGATTATATGAACGGATTTACCGTTGCTGTTGATGGCGGCTGGCTGGCACGATAATTTTGGCATCGATTAAGGAGTTATTTATGAAAACAAGATTAGCATTATTACTGGTGCTGATGATTCCGCCGATTTTTTGCCAGGCAGGGACAAAACTCGATGGTGTAATGCCCTGCGATGCCAACCTTGTCGGCCGCAAACTCGTCGATAACCTTCTCGAACGCAGATATATGTTTTACGATAACAGAAAAGGGCTGCATTATGCTGAGTGCTGCTCGGCTGTCGGGGCGTTGCGGTATGCCGAAGTCACCGATGATAAAGAACTCGGCGGAAAAATTATTTCCCGTTACGAAAGTTTTCTGGACCCAAACAGCATTTTGATTGACCGAGTGCGGCATGTTGACCACAGTGTTATGGGAATTGTTCCTCTTCAGATTTATCTTTACAACGGGGATAAACGGTTTCTCGAAGTGGGATTGACCTTTGCCGACAGGCAGTGGGAAAATCCACTTGAAACCGGCCTGACAAGCGAAACGCGATGGTGGATAGATGATATGTATATGGTGGGAATGCTCCAGATACAGGCCTATCGTGCAACCAAGCAGATAACATACGCTGACAGGGCGGCTGCCCAGATTGCGGCTTACTTAAAGAAACTCCAGCAGCCAAACGGCTTGTTTTACCATGGCCCGAATTTTCACTATCACTGG
Source organism: uncultured Pirellulales bacterium (assembly GCA_964651605.1). Classification (GTDB taxonomy): domain Bacteria; phylum Planctomycetota; class Phycisphaerae; order Sedimentisphaerales; family Anaerobacaceae; genus JAFGPS01. The sequence goes on from CAZYWY010000415.1 coordinate 1,889, forward strand.
GGACGTGGGAACGGATGGGTTGCTGCATCTATGGCAGAATTATTGAAGTCACTGCCTGCCGACCATAAGCTGCGTCCAGAGATTATGGCTGGATACAAAAAAATGATGTCTTCGCTTTTGAAATACCAGTCGGATAATGGTATGTG
>CAZYWY010000416.1:0-2020 GCA_964651605.1 uncultured Pirellulales bacterium
TGACTGCTAATGAACCAGTTCTTACTAAATCCGTTTGTCGAACAAAGTATGCTCATCGCAATTATTAATCACAAATGATATTATTTACTTTTTGGCTTTGTATCTTCGCCCCTGTGCCCTTTTGTGCCTTTTTTTTAACTTTTTACTTTTCACTTTTAACTTTCTCTCCCCATATATAGGAAAAAGCGGGCGTTTCTTTGCAGAAGAAATGAATATTGTCACCATATCATAATTCTGTAAGTGCTGTGCCGACAGGCGGTTTAAAATTTATGAAAAAATAACTTTTTTTTGCTTAGGGGGACCGTTTTTGATTGATTTTAGGTATTTAAGATGAGCTATAACAAGAAGTTACAACGTCTGCGGTCATTGTGAAATCGTGCCGCTCAACCGCCCTGCCCGTAGATTTAATATTTAATATTGACAGCCCGCCGGAAATAAAATAAGTTTGTACAGAGTGTTTTTACAGGTAAAAATTATTACTGGAGGTACACAAAATGAGAACTGTATGTGTGTCTGTGTTGTTGTCGCTGCTGCTTGCAGCAGGCTGTGCGACAGGTAAGGGCGAGAGCTTCGCCAAGGCCGGTTATGACTTCAGCAAAGTCGATAAGGTCGCCATTATTGACGTCGTAGGCATCAGGAGCGAAGCTGCCAAAAATCAAGTCATCGACTTTTTCGCAATGGAGATGCTGCCAAAGGGCTATACCCTCGTGGAAAGGTCACAGGTCAGGAGCATCCTGAAAGAGCAGGAATTTCAGACCTCCGGCGTTACCAGCGACCAGGATGCCGCCAAGGCGGGCAGGATTCTCAATGCACAGGCTGCGATGTTGATAAATGTGCCGAGCAACAAAGACGAAATCAATATGACCGCCAAGATGCTCGATGTGCAGGACGGCACAATTCTGTGGATTGGCAGCGGCTCAGGCAGGGTCGGCAAGGGGCTGTCAACCATTGCCGGTGCTATCGTAGGAGCAGCAGCAGGAGCGGCGGTAGCAGGCGGTGACAGCAGAGACAGACTCGGCGGTGCAGTCATAGGCGGCGTCGTGGGCGGCGTGGCAGGCAACGCAATGTCACCTCAGCAGGCAGAGCAGGTACAGAAAATAATAAAGAAAGTCTGCAAGGCTATGCCATCGAGAGTATCCAAGCAATAATAGAAGATGGAAGAAGCTATCACTAAAGCCGGCGCACTTGTCGAGGCGATGGAATACATCAGGCAGTTCCGCAACGGCACGATTGTGGTCAAGCTGGGCGGCAGCGTGCTGGATGATGTAACTTTGCAGAAAAATATGCTGCTGGATGTGGCTTTTATGGCGACCGTCGGGATGAGGCCGATTATCGTACACGGCGGCGGCAAGGCCATAACGCGGGCAATGAACGAGGCGGGACTTGAGGCCCAGTTTGTCAAGGGCAGACGCTACACCGACGCACGCACGCTGGCAATCGCAGAGCATACACTGGTCAACCATGTCAATGTCCCGATATGCGAGACGCTCAGAGAGTTCGGCTGTATGCCGATGGGGCTGCATTCGCTCAGCAGCAACGTGCTGTTTGCAGAGACACTCAGATTAGACGGCGAGAATGGGCGAAAGCTCGATTTGGGACTGGTGGGCAAAGTAGTGGCCACCAACGCCCCGCTAATCAAGGCACTGCTTGAGGCAGGGACAATACCGGTAATCGCCTCGATTGCACAGGATATGCTCGGCGGCAAACTGAACGTCAACGCCGACAGTGCCGCAGGCAAGGTGGCCGCTGAGGTCGTCGCCGATAAGCTCGTGGTAGTAAGTGACACGCACGGAATCCGCAGGGACATCAACGACCCGGAAAGCTGTATATCGAGCCTGAATGAGCAGCAAATCAAGCAGATGATAAAGGACGGCATAATTACCGATGCGATGTTCCCGAAGGTCGAGGCGTGTCTGACGGCACTTGAGGCAGGCGTTAAAAAGGCACATATTATAGACGGACGAATCCCACATTCGCTGCTGCTGGAGATATACACTGAGAAGGGCATCGGGACGCAGAT
>CAZYWY010000417.1:0-2019 GCA_964651605.1 uncultured Pirellulales bacterium
TAATTCTTTTAGGGTCTAATTTCTGGACTGGTTGAAGTCAAATTTTTAGACCGGTCTGAATTCTGTACCGGTCTGGATTTTAGACTGGTTATATAGAGGTTGGATTTGCCTCTGCCCTGCCGTTTGACCTGTAATAATCCGGCCAGTTCCAGCCTTTTGATTGAGTCCAGCACTGTTGAGCGGGCAAGACCAGTATCGTTAATGAGTCTTTGAATTCCCGGCCAGCAATTTTCGTTGTCGGCCTGGTAGTTTGCCAGCACGGCGAAGATGTTTTTGTCGCCGATTTCCAGGCCTTTGCGGGAGATGATTTCTTTGGGCAGTTTGCAGAATGTCTCGAACATCGTTGAACCTTTCAGCCTGAAAAATTAAAAATCAAAAAGGCAGCATAGATGTAAAACTGCAATTTTACTTACTTTGCGTTTTTTTTACTTTTTTTGCGGATAATTTATTTTTATAGGATAAAAAGGTTGATTTTTGCACAGATGCGGTTATATTTGTAAATTATCAGGACTATCTTGTCATAAAAGGTTGTATAGAAAGGGTGTTATAGCGATGAGCGAAAAACCAGCCTATACAAGATTCACTTATTTATTTTGTGCGGTTTTATTGTTGATTTTCTCAGCGGGGCGGTTCTGTTCTGCGATGGAGATGCTCGGTGCGCCTGTCGCAGGTCAGCAGATGGGTTCTTTTGATATAGGCGGCGGATTCACATATAGCGTTGTTGACCTTTCGATTGAAAATGGCAAGTGGAAGGAATATGTGGACGGCGTATTTGACAGCCAGGGCAGAACGATTGATTTTACCATAGAGGATTTCAAGACAAGCAACGGTTATAGCAGTATCAGCTTTGGCGTAACTGATTACGTTGAGGCTTTTGCACGGATGGGCGGTTCGAAGGCATGGTTCGGTGATTCGATATGGGAGGACTCTGAGGAGTTCGACAGCGACACCGAACTTGCCTTCGGTGTTGGCCTGAAGGTTACCTTTTTCGAGCAGGAGAACCTCAAATTAGGCGGATTATTCAATGTGGATACCGTGCATTATGACGGCCAGCTTAATGCAAGGCACTGGGCGGCATCGGGCTGGGCGCCGGACTATGTTGACATCAGGTTGGCACAGTTCAAACTGGCGGTCGGGGCCGATTATATGCTGATGGAGGGCTTTTCGGTCTATGGCGGGCCTTATGTGCATTTTATAGACGGCAGGATGGATGATGAAACTTATATGGCGGATTCCGAGGGGGCTCTGGTGAATACCTCATATCACTGGGACATAAAGGAGGATTCGGTCTTCGGCGGATATATCGGGGCAAAGGCGGAGCTGGCGGGAATTTATTTTCTAGCCTTCGAGTTTCAACATACGGCCTCGGCGGATACCGCCGGCCTGAGTCTGGGTCTGCGGTTTTAATCTGCAATCTTAGAACGAGAAATTGCCTCTGATATTTACTTTTTATGCAACCTGTCGGCTGATGATAATTCTGTTTTATAGGACCTTCGTTGGTATGGCTTGGAAAAAAAAGGTGGATTTGCGGTTTTTTTTTAATTTCTGGTATATTATTTTTTCTGCACTGTGCGGAAAAAGCCGACATAGATACTGTTAAACTGGCGGATTTGACGCTATAAATATTTAATTAGATGGAGAATGACCTTGTCTATGCAGATAAATAAGCAAATCACAAAAATTATATGGCTGGTTGCGGCTGTTTTGTTGTACAGCAGTACTACGGTTTTTGCACTTGATTATTTCGGCTCGCCCGTGCCGAATCTGGACCCCGGCAAATTCAGCTTTGGCGTCAGTTATGCCAAAAGCTCGACCGATTTGAAACTGACAAGCAGTACGGGAAAAGTTTTTGATAATGGTGTTTATCTGGGCAGCGGGCAGGTCAGTGGTTTGACAATTAAAGATTTCGATGTTACCAATATCCAGGCGGAAATCGGCTACGGCATGGACTACAACTGGGAATTATTTCTTCGTATGGGCAGCTCGTCGAATCAATTTGAGCATGAACAAGTTGGTACG
>CAZYWY010000418.1:0-2011 GCA_964651605.1 uncultured Pirellulales bacterium
AAAGCCAATTTAAAGCCAAAACAAACCCAATTCAAAGCCAAACAAAGCCAATTTTTCACGGCAGGACGTCCTGCGGCGGACGCCCTGCCAAAAGCCGTTCTTGAGAAGGAATTAGCTAAATTCCGTTCGGCTCCTTAATTTGGGTAATTTATTGAGCAACGACTATTTCAACTGGTACATCCTCGCTGCGAATTTCCGGATTATAATACTCATAAGCGACCGACTTGGGGGTCTTGGCCTTGAGCGGATACTTGGCCAGCAGTTGATAAGAAATCTTCACGGGTTTTGCACTGTCCACTTCCTTCAGATAAACAATAATCTGCCTGCCGGTCGTCGAGTATTTTTCAATAGTCTCCTGCTGAACAAGAGCATTGAGCTTGTCGGGTATCAGGGTAAATCCGGGAGGCAGACCCAAATCCACAATGACCATTTTGGCTGTGGCGGGTCTATTATTGGTTACAGTGGCGGTTACGTTGATTATGTCATCGGCGGCAAGCTGCCTGCGGTCGTAATCGAGCTTTATAGTCATAGGCTCTTTTTCGACCGGCATAACCTTGCCCGGATAAGGCAGATAATATCGCCCGACGACCTGATACATCAGCGACCCCTTGCCTTCGAGAGCAAGCTCAACGGTATTGCCCGCTTTGCGTGTGTCATCCTGCAGGTCAACAAGCTGGAGGACATCGCTGTTATTTTCGTCCACAGTCAGCGTGGCAGCTAGTCTGTTGTTGACAGTGATGGTTATTTTTGCATTGTTCTTTGCGGTGGCTCCACGTTCGGCCATCAGCATCGCCCGAAGGGCCTGAACGGTCGCCTGGGTGGACTGCCATGTGCCGCTTGCGTCCTTTTTCTGAATAAGGTAGTTCACAGCTTTACTTACGGTTCCCAATTCACGCCCGCATTTGATGAATGCCTGTATGGCAAGGGCGGTTACTTCGATATTACCTGCTTCGCCGGTCCCGTGTGTCGGGGTTTCCGAGTTAAGTTCCCAGTAGGCAATATCATCTTTTTCTTTTCGCATATCATGCAGGGTTTGAAGAGTATCCAGTGTGGTCTTGTCATCGGCATCTACCGCAGCAAGTGCATTAACAACCAGAACACGCGTATAAACATCTTTCATATCATCCAGATGATTTTTAAGATATTTGATTCCCCTCTGCACCTCGGCGCCTTTGTATTCGGTTGCTGCCAAAGCCCAGGTGACATAAGCGGTATTGCGAAGCACATCGTCGGTGAATTTATTGATAGCACCTTCCCGGATGCCACCCTGAGCAGGTTTATAAGAACCGTCCTGCTCCTGCTGCCTGGCCAGCCATCGCTGTGTTCTGCTGATAATCGCCGGGTCAACTTCATAGACCTTGCTCATATCGTAGAATTCCATCAGGCCGTAAGCAGTCAGGATTCGATGCGCCGGCGCCTTGCCGAACCATTCGAAGCCGCCGCCGGGTACTTCAAATGACACTAATCTTTGATAACCTGCGTTGATAAATCCCTCGGCCTTCATTTGCAGTTCAGGTGTGATTTTGCCCGTGCTTTTCATATAATCCATAACAAGCACGTTCGGATAGGTAACTGAGGATGTCTGCTCGAAACAGCCGAACGGCATACGCAGCATCTTGTCCAGCCCTTCCACAATCTGCGAAAGCACGCCGGGATAAATCTTGACGAATATCTTGCTCGCATCTTCAATTGCTGCTTCCGGGATGTTAATTGTATAGCTGATTTTGTCCTTGAGTCTGCCGCTTTCGCTGATTAAAAATTCCTTGCCGTCCGGCACGATTTCCACAGTTCTTGCGACAGCGTCACTCTTTTTGCTGCCGCGAGCGGTTACCGTGAATTTCTGGAAGCCGATTTTTTTGGCAACGAGTGTGAAATAGACCGCTGTAACTTCGGAAGGAGCGAGCGTTACAGTTCGCACATCCAAATCCTTCAGCTCGAACCAGTTCTCTTTCTGAACCTTTAGCTCGATTTTCTGCTCGGTCTTGAGATAATTATATATTGCCACCGGCAC
>CAZYWY010000419.1:0-2010 GCA_964651605.1 uncultured Pirellulales bacterium
TATATTTTTAAATCATCGTTTAGCAGCCTAAAAAATGGCAAAAGTCGAGCTTAGTTAAATCTTCGACCCACAATCTGAACAACACTATTGTCCCATTAACTTTTGAGTAAATTGATGTAAGTAACATAAAAACAATAGGTTGTGAGAAAATTGATTGGGATCGATTTCAACTTGCCCCATAAACTTGATTACGATACCTTCACAGATTTACTGAAAGGATTGGTCAATGCACACTGGCAGGATAGTTTTCTCACAACTGTTAGACTTTCTACCAAAGAAGCAATTCGACAAATGTGTTCGCAGGTATCGTGGCAATCATCGTATAAAGACTTTTTCCTGTTCCGATCAATACCTTTGCATGGCTTTCGCTCAGATAACCTCTCGCCAGAACCTTCAGGACATCGAAACATCTCTTCGAGCAATGCAGCCGAAGCTATATATACCATTGCGGCATAAGAGGAAATGTCTCACGAAACACGCTGGCAAAGGCAAACGAAAATCGCCAGAGTTCTTTACCGGTTGTCGGGTCATTGGATGTCACGCATAAAGCCCCGATGATAAGGAGCTCCTGATGTCCTTGCATCTGATAAAGTATCGGTGAACTATAGGAGTCCCGTGTCTCGTCCTTGGCATTAGTGTCACGCGGCTGCTTCCACAAATCCCGGCCTGTTAATGCATCAACCGCCAGTATAAATGAATCCAAGTTGGTATCCATTGGTTCTCTATAGGCTGTTTGAGATATCGGAACAATTATATAAAGCATGCCATCATAAAGCAGCGGGCTCGAACTATAGCCATACTTGTTAGAAATATTACCGTATTTTTCTTCGAGATTCCGAGACCAGAGAATATTGCCATCAATATCCAGTCCAACCAAGTTACCTGACCCGTATATAAAATACACATACCTGCCGTCAGTAACAGGAGAAGGTGTAGCAAGATTATTCTGAGGGGCAGTTCGATTGGATTTGACCAGCTTTTTCCGCCACAATTCCTTCTCGCTTTTTGCATCGAAGCACAGTGATAAAAGGTCGTTGCTGTTTTTATCTGTTGAGCTTATAAAGACTTTGCCCCCGGCAATCACCGGAGTTGCGGAGCTGGGGGCCGGGAAGATTAACGACCTAGGCAACATTTTTCGTCTGGCTCCAGTCAGCAGGCAGATTTACTTCCTCGCTTGAGCCATTCATAAAAGGCCCTCGCCAGTGAGGCCAATCACCGGCTAAAATTGCCTCGTTAAATAACAAAATCCCGATTATTATTTTCAAATAGCTTTTGCTCATCATTTCGCTACTCTTATATCTAAGGAAGCTACAGATTTTACATACAATCCAATTAGCTCTATAAGCACAAAAACGATTTTTGCTATTAGATTATATTGATTTTTTTCTTAAAATAGCTGTAAATTCGGTTCTTAACAAAGTATTGGAATTTTACATAAATCCTTGTTTATCTACAAGAATAGAATCTTAGTAATACAACTATAAAATGGTTGAATATGAAATCACAAATTTATCTATCATCCCAGGACCTAATGCAGTGTTACTTGGTTTTATAGATTGAAGCTGACTCAGATATGTGGTAAAATGCAAAGTGCTTTAGCCAAACACACAAAGAGTTGTTTATGATTTTATCTTAGCTTATTGAGCCTTTACTAAAATCACCCAATCGCTACCGTTGTCTTTTGGTGCCTGTCCTAAATCGACCTTGCCCGGTCCTTTGACCGTTTGGACTGAACCTGTGAGAAGCTCACCACCTGTACGCGGATTGAACCATCGGACGACTAAACTACCTGATGGTAAAAGCAGTTCTGTCACCCCACCTTTTGGCAGATAAACAGCATAAATTTCGCCCTGTTTTGCAAGACACCAGCCGTTTGAGACCAGAGAATCTGCCGGAGCCATCTCGTAAAATGGCAGGAACTGCTTAAAAAATTGAGCTGCATATCCTGTAATATCCCACAGGTGGTCACGACTCCTGAAATCCTCACAGTTAAGATCGTTATGCGGATAT
>CAZYWY010000420.1:0-1998 GCA_964651605.1 uncultured Pirellulales bacterium
CTGATTGCGTAATAAGTGCATCCGATTTTATCGACAGATATGTAAAGGGACAGGAACCTATATGGCTGCTCGGCGATGGACTGGTCTATCACAAAGACAAATTTAATGAGAGGGCCATTCGTTTTTTAGACAGCAAATACTGGAGACCGCAGGCGGCGAAAGTTCACAAACTTGGCTGGGAAAAGGCCCTGCGGGGTGATTTTGTTGATGCAGTTACTCTTGCGCCTGTTTATTTGTGCCGGCCGCAGATAACAATCAAAAAAAGTGAATCGGCTCACAAGTTATAAAGATATAAGGATTTCTTGATTTTAACTCTTAACTTGTTTGATTGGGGCAGATAGGGAAATTGGGCGAGCATAATTTGTTATTGCAGATAAAATTTTACAATCTCTAAAAAATAGACGTCGTCATTGCTGCAACATTTTCAAGGCATACCATAAAATAAAAAAGGCATACAATAAAAATTTATCAGTAAAAAATGAATAAATATTCTTGAATATTGTTGTATCAGAGAGTATACTAACAGCCTTTATGCTTGTGAATGTGAACACAAGCACTAATTAGGCGTATTAAATAAAAACTATGTGGCATAATAAAATATCGGGTGAGACAATACGAAGATTGCCTATTTATCTGCGGAATCTGTTATTCCTCGCTGCGCAGGGATACGACAATGTATCCAGTCAGAACCTGGCCGATTTTATGGGAGTTCAATCCTGGCAGATAAGAAAGGATTTTTCTTACTTTGGTGACTTCGGAGTTCGGGGTGTAGGCTACAACATCGAGAAACTTGCCAGGCAAATAAAAAAAATTCTCAGGCTTAATGTTGTACAGAAAGCTGCTTTGGTAGGCGTAGGCAACCTCGGAAAGGCCATTTTGGCGTATCCCGGTTTTGGTATGTATGGCTTTAATCTTGCCGCTGCATTTGATGTGGATTCCAGGAAAATAGGCAGAAAAATAAAAGATATAGAGATTCGGGATATCTCAAAAATAAGCGCTTTAAAACGACAAAAAATTAAACTTGCAATCATAGCTGTACCACGGCAATCTGCGCAGCAAACTGCGGACAACCTGGTTAAAGCAGGTGTTACCGGGATTCTAAATTTTTCTCCGTGTTATATAACGGTACCGAAAAAAATAAAGGTGATTACCATTGATATTGCAATGGACCTTGCACGCCTGCCATATTATATGCCTGCAGGTTGAAACAACTAAAAGATATAATATTTTTGTTATGGAAAATAATTTGATTTCTTGATTTGCATTTGGTTTGTGGTAATATGCTTTTTTTCTCGAGCCGGTTACAGGTAGGCACAGATGGATAAGATGCAGACAGTTTTTATAAATCAGTTGAAGCCGTTGTTGGATGCTGTTGCAAAGCAGATGGACCTCTATGTTCACAAACAGGCCAATTCACATTTTGTATTTGAAAAATACGACCCGTCTGCTGCAAAAGAAACTGTTCTAAACAATATACGTGCCTGTACACCGCTAAAGGAATTTTTGTTTCCGCTGCGGGAACTGGCATCTGTATTTCCCGAACCGGCAGAGCCTGCCGAAATAAAGCCTTATGCCGTTTTCGGGCTTAAGGACTGCGACATCCGTTCGCTCGCAGTGCTGGATAAGGTCTTTTTGGAAGATGAGTTTGAAGACCCGCTGTACATCAGAAGACGAGATAAGATGTTCATCATCTCTTCCGATTGTTTTGACCCTGCCCCAAGCTGCTTCTGCAATGTTATGGATGGCAAGCCGTTTTCATTGAGCGGTTTTGATTTGAACGTTTCACAAATCAAAGACGGATTTCTGGTTGATATCGGCTCGGAGAAGGGCAAAGCCTTCATCGAAAAGAATGAGAAGATGTTCAGCAGGGCGGATAAGAAACAGTTGGAGGAAAGAGACCAGATTCGAGCTAAAACACAGCAGCAGCTCCAGCAGATCAACAGCGATTATAAATTTGACATACCTGTACACGAAATTGTTGAAAAAACCCGAGACAGC
>CAZYWY010000421.1:0-1998 GCA_964651605.1 uncultured Pirellulales bacterium
CCATGCCGGTAAAATACCAGCAAAGCATTTCATACGTCCGCAGTGTCGGCTTACGTCCCGTCCACAAGGCAATCAACATACAAGCGATAATCGCCGCATAAGTTTGCAACTCGATGCCGTTGCGGTCATAGCTCAACAAATGTCGACATCCGAGAACATGCTTAAAAAAGCGAAAGAATATCTCTATCGACCAGCGATGCTTAAAAATTAAAGCAATTACGTCCGCTTCCAGATTGAATATGTCAGTGGCAATAAGCAGCGTTTCACCCTGTTGAGGTCCTCCGCGACCTATCTTATAACGTTTCTTATGAGGCTCGCATTTTACAGCAATCAACCTGATGGGCGCCGATAGTTGTTTTCGCGTTTTGCTGTTGCAGCCCCAATGGACTTTTCTATCAAATACAATACCGGCAGTCACAGCATCAGTAGTTAGTTCAAACTCTTCCAAACATTCATAGACCGTATTGTCCTTGACCCTGCAAACAAACGAACTGTGATTATCCAATATCTGCTGAAATAACGCCAAACCGGCATAACCACGGTCAATAACATAAATACGGCCTGGTTCAAGTTTGTCCGCCAGAACGCCTATTTCACCTGCATTAGCTTCCGTAATCGTCATTTTAACCGGTACATACTTTTGAATATCAAACTGGGTATGCGCCTTGATGGCGTTGGCATCAGTTTTCCACAGTGCCCATGTCATCTTTGGCAATGCATTAATTAGCGTGCCGTCCGCGGCAGTGAGAATACCAGTTAAATCATCGAGCCTGGCATGGCTGGATATGGGCCGCAGTTGTGCGGCCAGGTCTGTGACAATCTCCTGCATTAACGCACTGTCGAAAACTCTGGCTGATTCCGACAAGCTGCCTAACGATGCGCGGGGACAGCCTAACTTACGCTGCACCTTTTGGAGTTCGCTGGCCTGCTGAATGGCTCTAAGTGATGTGCATATCGGATTGAACATATAAAGAAGCAGCAGGGACATATATTGGTCCATGTGCAGCAGGCGATTGCCGGCCTTATCGCGTTTGCATCCGGCATTATGCAGACTATCCAACAAGCCTGAGATGGCCTTGAGGTATTTGAAGCCCTGCAGCTCGTGTTCTCTGATTTTATGCCTTTTTTTGCTCATCAAGGACATTTAAACACAAGTGAAGGCATAGCGCCAGTTTAAAATAGGTAATATATAGAAAATATTTTTGGGGAAAGAATCCCCTGGGAATTTTTAAGTTATTTCAACGCAATCGCCGTGCCGAACAGGATTGATCCAGAATACAGAAGACAGGAGACAGTATAAAAAGGCATAAATCTGGAATATTGGTTGAGATGGATTTTCAGCTTGCGTAGCTATGCAGGCCGGAGAAAAGCCTTGATAAATTCACCCACAGCAGCGTGAACACAATAGCTGCCAGGCCCGCTATCGCCCAGAGGCTGTTGATTCGCGGATATTTGCCTGCGAACATATAACGGAAATGCAAATAGCCCAGATATACCAGCCAGCAGGCCAACCCCCACAGTTCCTTCGGGTCCCAGCCCCAGTAGTCACCCCAGGCGAGTTTGCCCCAGACACTGCCTAAAATCAGTCCGAGTGTCAAAAGCGGAAAACCTGTGCAGATAAGGCGATATGTTGCCTCCTCCGGCGGAACAAAACCCTTTACCTTGCCTGAATTCCAGCCCGCAAGCTGTAAGGCTGATTGATATGCTGCTTTGGCCATAAAAATATACGAGAGCATATAAACAGCAACGTGCGGGACGAAGAGCCAGCTTTGCAGAGCGGGCGGCAATCTCTGTGGCTCGGCGTTAAATATAAAACCGGCAGGGAACAGAACTATGATGCCAATTAAAATATCAGCGGACCGGCCGCCCACACGCAGGATACGGCTGGAAAAAAGTGAAACCGGGTAAATAATGCCCAGGCTCAGAAAAACCTCGAACAAATTTTGTAAAGGTACGTGTCCGGTATGATGCCAGCGATACGAGAACGAAATGACCGCT
>CAZYWY010000422.1:0-1996 GCA_964651605.1 uncultured Pirellulales bacterium
ATTAACGCCGTGCTGACCCAGTGCCGGACCAATCGGCGGGGCCGGCGTCGCCTGACCGCCCGGCGCCTGCAACTTAATTTTTACTGCTATTGCTTTAGCCATTGGTCTCCTTCTATAAAAACTGCAAAAATCAAAGTGCAAAATGCAAAATTAAGGAAGTCAACCCGACAAGGTCGGGTTTCCACAATTTTGATTTTTTATTTTTTATTTTTGCATTATCTTTTTATAGCTTCATCCACCTGTCATATCTTCTCTAACTGCCAATACTCAATATTCAAAGGCGTTGACCTGCCGAATATCATACAAATAACCTCGACCCTGCCGTGTTCGGAATCTATCGAATCAACAATGCCTTCAAAGTTTTCAAATTTTCCTTCCCGGATTCTAATCATATCGCCTTTTTTAAACTCCACTTTGATGCTCGGTGCCTCTTCAGGCCGTTCGGCGTCGTGCAGCATTTTTGCCACATCCGTATCCCGCATCGGGCAGGGCGTACCGCCCGGGGGTACAAAATCCGTTACACCTGATATACTCTTGATTGTGAACCAGGCTTTTTCCGGCACTTTGCCGTCTTCTGTCGGCTGCATTTCAATAAAGACATACCCGCCGTACATTGGTCTGGTCCGCACCATTTGTTTATTGCCGCGAATTTGCTTGATTCTGTCGATAGGCACTTCTATTCTGCCTATGACATCGGTCAGACAATCCAACTTGACTTTCTGGATGAGGGTTTCCTTAACCTCCACCTCCCTGTTCGGCGCTACTCTTAAAACGTACCACTGCATAATTCAGACTTTTTCTCCCAAATCACCGTTTCTGCCGTTATCAACTCAAAAGCCACTTGAAAAATATTGTGAAGAAGTAATCTGCCGCACCAAGAAGCATCGCCATAATAATCACAACCATAATAACCACCGTTGTCGATGCCTGGATTTCCTGCCTGCTTGACCAGCTGACTTTTTTCATTTCACCTTCTGCGGAAATCATAAAATCAACAACATTGGCCTTGTTCATAATCCAGAATATCAAAAAAGCCAGCGCAATAAACAACGCAACAGGCACCATAGTCGCAATCCACATTCCTGCCTTATTACCACTCCAGGTTGTCGCATCGAGCTCCCTGTAAAGCTGATAACAACCAAGAACTGCTAATAGTGCCGCTGCCGCTGCACTCCAGAGCCTTGTATTTCTGCCCTGGCCGCTTTTATAAATACTGAAATTCATATATTACCCCAAATCCCTTCACGATTTTTTCAATCCTATCCTGTATTCAACAGGCCAGGAGGGAATCGAACCCGCAACCTTCGGTTTTGGAGACCGACGCTCTGCCAAATTGAGCTACTGGCCTATAAACAATGACCCCTGACAAAATATAACCTTATTTGCGTCGTATCTTATGAGCGGTACGAGTACGCTCTTTTGAACAAAACTTGCGAAGCTCTATTTTCGGAGTACCTTCAGCTACACTGATGCTTGTACGATAGTTCCTGCTGCCGCACTGGCTGCACTCCAGCCAAACATCTTCTCTCTTACTCTTTTTCGCCATAAGACTCGTTCCTGCCGATTCAGTGTTAACTGCTCAGCGTTCAGCGTTAAGTTTTATTATTCACTCTGTACGCTGTTTTCTGTTACGAAATAGCCCCATCGTTCAGCGGTTTTATAATCAGGCAATGATTTTTGTTACCACGCCGGCTCCTACGGTACGACCACCCTCACGAATCGCAAATCGCAGGCCTCCTTCCATAGCAATCGGAGATATAATCTCAACTTCCATTGCTATATTATCGCCCGGCATACACATCTCAGCGGTTTTGCCTTCCCTGCTCTTGAGGGCAAGAACACCACCTGTAACATCTGTGGTTCTGAAATAGAACTGCGGTTTATAACCTGGGAAGAACGGAGTATGACGTCCACCTTCCTCTTTGGTCAGCACATACACTTCTGCCTCGAATTTCGTATGCGGCGTAATGCTGCCGGGAGCTGCAATAACCTGTCC
>CAZYWY010000423.1:0-1990 GCA_964651605.1 uncultured Pirellulales bacterium
GTTCGCTGCGCTCACTCCGGTCTAAATGACCTGCTTTTTATAAAGCGGTCTCATTTTTCCGATGATAAATTCCTGAGAAATATGTGGACATAATTTGACGAAGATTGTATCTTTATATGTAGAGTTTTCATAGAACAAACAGGCGACTTTATTATTGAGAGGATGTAAAGTGAAAGCTGTTGCGAGATTGACGTTTTTGTTTATTGTCATAGTGCCTTTCTGCAGCAAAGTATTTGCTGATGGAAAGCTATATATTGGTGAGAGTGTGCCGGCTGATATTCCATACCAGAGGGCATTTTTAATCTTTCACGAAAATCAGGAGACTTTGATTCTTCAAAGTAAATACGAATTATCACAATCGGCAGATGTTAACTCATTAGGCTGGGTTGTGCCGGTGCCTTCGGTTCCAGAGATTGCCAGCGTTGATGCTGATAAAACGCATGAGTTTTTTTTCTGGGCTGCTTTCCGCTCTTCTCCAAATACACATAAAGCATCATTCCTGATAATCGTGTCAATCATCATTGCTTCTATATCGGTTGCAGTGATATGTATTATACTAAGGCCGTTTCTAAATAGATTGAATTTATCAGAAGAATTATGGAGTCGAATATTTAATTATAGTTTAGGAATGGCGATGGTATTCTTTGTTATACTTTTATTTGCACCAGCATTGCAAACCGCAGGTTCGAGCAGTGGTGTGGAGATTGTCACCTCAGAAAGAGCCGGCATTTATGATGTTAATGTCATAAAAGGTGAAAACGCAGATGCGATCATAGGCTGGTTAAAAGAAAATGGATTTAACTTTAACGAGAATGATATAACTGCTTTTGATGATTACATAAATCGTAAATGGTGCTTTGTTGTAGCGAAAGTTCGACCGGAACCGGGGACAGAACAAAAACAAATAATATCCGGGCGAATGGTTGCTCCTCTTATTTTGAAATTTTCAACCGAAAAGGCAGTATATCCATTAGCGCTTACATCAATTATCGGGAAACAAACTGAAATACTGATTTATACCTTAAGTGACAACAAACTTGATTGTGATAAACGGCTTAAATTGCGATATGCCGGCCACAGCGGGCGACCTAAAGATTTTATTTCACCTCTTCTAACAAGGGCGGAACAAGAAACAATAGACTTTTTCAGTGACATACCAGAGTCGATGTTTTTCTGTAAGTTTAAGAGTAAGCTTTCACCGGAACAAATGAAGCAGGATATTGTGTTTGAGACTGCAACTGACAACAAGCCGTACAATGAAACCAAAATAGTTTGGTAATAAATTTTGAAAGGTCGGTTGAGAACTATTGGTCGGGTTTTTGTTTTTTCCCGTTCATAGCTTTGCGGTGCTTTGTTAATTGCGAAGGTGAGGCGGGTAGGC
The DNA here is from genome assembly GCA_964651605.1 of uncultured Pirellulales bacterium. Lineage (GTDB taxonomy): Bacteria > Planctomycetota > Phycisphaerae > Sedimentisphaerales > Anaerobacaceae > JAFGPS01. The sequence goes on from CAZYWY010000423.1 coordinate 1,382, forward strand.
TGCGCACCTTCGGAAGAGACAAGTTATATTTCATAGCAAGGATACGCAGACATAAAGTTATTGTTATAGCACTAAGCAACTGAGTGTTCCGGCCAAATCCCAAATGCTCGGCAGCAGCAAAAGCTGAACCGCCGATAAGAGCGGCGGTAGCGTAAAAATCGGCTCGAAGCACAGCAGGAATCTCGCTGACAAGAACATCCCTGATGACACCGCCGCCTGTGGCGGTAATGGCTGCGAGCATAATGACCCCGATGACGCCAAGCTGGGCATCCTGTGCCTTTGCGGCGCCGATGGCGGTAAAGACACTCAGGCCTATCGCATCGGCGAACATTACACAATCCCATCGTGGAGCTATTTTGCCGGCGGCAAAAAAAACGACCAGCCCGCCAAGGACAGAAACTATAATGAAAATCTCGTCCTGAAATGCAGCCGGCGGTGTCGCCCCAAGCATAATGTCCCTGATGATACCGCCGCCGACGCCGGTAGCAATAGCCAGAACCAGCACGCCGAGAATATCAAGCTCATACCGGACCGCTATGAATGCACCGGAGACGGCAAAGATAAAAGTGCCGAATATATCGAGGATATGTATCATTTGCTCGAAGAGCG
>CAZYWY010000424.1:0-1985 GCA_964651605.1 uncultured Pirellulales bacterium
AAACAGACCTGGCTATGTGTACAGTTACTGGCGATGTTAATAACACTGGCTGGTTGCAGTTCGGGGGCGTTTCAGATAGAAATGATACCCGCCGACAAGAAACTCAAAGAGACCCAAATCCAAAAAGACAAAGGCTGGTTCATCAGCGATAAAATCGCCATCATCGATGTAGATGGAACAATGGTCAATGAACGTCAGGACAGCCTGCTGCGAACTGGCGATAATCCGGTCAGCATATTCATAGAAAAACTCGACAAGGCTGCCAAGGACTCCGATGTAAAGGCAGTTGTGCTTCGCCTTAATTCCCCCGGCGGTACGGTCGTCGCCACCGATATTATGTATCACAGTCTGCAGGAATTCAAAAGCAAAACCGGCAAACCGGTAGTCGTTTGTATTATGGATATGGGCTGCAGCGGAGCATATTATCTGGCTTGTGCCGGTGACGGAATAATCGCACAGCCCAGCAGTGTAGTAGGCAATATCGGGACGATATTCCAGACTTTCAGCGTCTCCGGCACGCTGGATAAAATCGGAATCAAAACTGTCACAATCAAAAGCGGAGAGCTGAAAGACATCGCTTCACCTCTGCATGAAATGAACCAAAAAGAAAAAGATGTTTTGCAGGGAATTATAGGTGAGCTTTTCCAGCAGTTTGCAGCGGCAGTGCGTCAGGGCCGCAAAACAATCCCGGAGCAAAAACTGTCGGAGCTTACAGATGGACGAGTATTCACCGCCAAGCAAGCCCTTTCAGACGGGCTGATTGACAAAATCGGTTACCTGTCGGATGGTATCGAATGGGCGAAAGAAATGGCCGGCGTGGAAAAAGCACGTGTGGTTATTTATCATCGGCCATTGTACTATACGCCGAATGCTTACAGCTCGGCGATGGCTAATGCAAGCGGTCTTGAAACCCTAATCAATCTGAAGCTGCCGGATTGGCTGGCTTCGGGCGGTACCCAGTTCCTGTACTTATGGCAGCCGGGATTGGAATAAAAAAGTCACTATGTATTTAAGGTGAGAAACAAGTTATGAATACTACTAAAAAATCGAAGTATATCATTGTACTGCTTTTTGCTTTGTTGATGGCTGGCTGCACGGAGGTTGGAATTACAGGAAGGAAGCAATTTAACTTTGTGCCTGATTCGACGATGAACTCGATGAGCTTTTCGAATTACACTGAATTTATAGGCCAGCACAAACTAAGTACAAACACCACACAAACCCAGATGGTCAAACATGTCGGAGCCAACATCCAGAAAGCGGTCGAACAATATTGCGCAAACAACGACCAAACCGATAAACTATCCGGCTATCAGTGGGAATTTAATCTCGTAGAAGACCCTAATGTCAACGCATGGTGTATGCCCGGAGGCAAGGTAGTGGTCTATACAGGTCTGCTGCCGGTAACAAAAACAGAAGCAGGCCTGGCGGTTGTGGTAGGTCACGAAATCGCACACGCATTTGCAAAGCACGGCGCCGAAAGAATGTCACATAATCTTGTCGTAGAGATGGGCGGAATAGCTTTATCAACTGCGCTGCAAAAATACCCGGAGAAGACCAAAAGCCTCTTTATGACATCCTATGGCATAGGCTCGCAGGTCGGCGTGCTGCTGCCGTACAACAGGCTGCAAGAGAACGAAGCTGACCACCTTGGACTGATATTTATGGCGATGGCCGGTTATAATCCCAATGAGGCAGTTGACTTCTGGCAAAGAATGGCTGAAGCGAACAAAGGCTCTGCACCGCCTGAAATCCTCAGCACTCACCCCGCTGATGAAACCCGAATCAAAAAAATCAAAGAGCTTGTGCCGGAAGCTATGGAGTACTACAAACAACCTGTAAAGAACTGAGTTAACGAAGATTATGGAACTAATTGATACGCATTGTCATTTGACGTACGAGCCGCTGGCAGCAGAGATTGAAAATGTATTAGCTCGCAGTAAAGCTGCCGGCATAACAGGCTGGCTCACCATTGGTACGGACTC
>CAZYWY010000425.1:0-1981 GCA_964651605.1 uncultured Pirellulales bacterium
ATGAAGGCTACCTGACGGTGGGGCTATACGAGGATGGTCAGCCTGGTGAGCTGTTCATCACTATGGCCAAGGAAGGCAGCACCGTCGGTGGCCTTATGGACGTAATCGGCACCTGCACTTCGATGGCTTTGCAGTATGGCGTGCCTCTGATTACGCTGGTGGACAAATTCCGCCACGCCAGGTTTGAGCCGTCGGGTATGACATCCAACAGGGACATTCCCTTTGCAAAAAGCCTGATAGATTATATTTTCTGCTGGCTGGGCTGTCAGTTCATACCCGGTTACGCCGAGAAAAACATACCCAACAGGTCCGCTGACGTTATGCCGGCGGAGAACAAAAATACTACAACCGCCAGAGAGGTTGTTGAAAAAACCAAGGACCTGGCGGAAAAAATTGCACAGGCAAAGGCCGGCGAAAAAATTAAGGTTCAGACTCCCGACGACAATGGCTCAAAATCACCACAAACGCAGCCGCAGCCCGTTGTTGCAGACTTACTTACCCCCACTGCCGGTAGATTCACCCGGCGGCTCAAGCGGGTAAATACTCTCGTAGGTTCACCGGTGGCAGCAGACCAGTCCGCCCAGATGCAGGCCGATGCGAAAATTATGCAGCAGTTCAGCGAGCAGTTTGCTCATTTCCCGGATGATGCGCCGGCCTGTGACATCTGCGGCTCAATAACCGTCCGCAACGGCATGTGCTACAAGTGCTTCAACTGCGGTAACTCAATGGGCTGCTCATAAAAATTGATTATTGTTAATTTTCTATTTAATATTAAGATTCAAAGGGCAGGAGTTGAATTGATGATACGTTTTCACGAGAATGGCAAACAAGCAATGGAACAAGCCATTATTGGTGCGGGAAGTGGTATCATTTGTACACCTTATTATACTGAGCGGGGTCTTCAGTTACTCGATCCTTTTTTCGATAGAGCAGAGAAGGTAGAATTTTGGACACGATTCAGCCCACTTGATTGGAGGGCTGGTGTTGCTGATATGTCAGCATTGAGGAAAAGAGTACAATCAGTGCTGGACAGGCAAAAGATAATTGAAATCAGAGTTTCGGATGATCTACACGCAAAAATATATTCTTTTTCCAACAATAAGGTCATATTAGGTTTTGCAAATCTGACTTGGCCTGCTATGACGAAAAATATTGAGGTGATTTGTGAGCTTACAGAAGATGATGTAGATGGCTTCTTATGTTTTTTGTCAAATTTCAGATCTCGTTTGATACCGGTGTCAGCAGATGTTTTTTCGGATTATGTTGATATCGCATCCGATGCTATATCCAAGCCATTCGACGGTCCTGTAGAAGAAGACGGCGATATGAATGCAGCGATTGACCTCGCGGAAGAAACGCTCAGAAGTTCTTTTTTGTCGGCTTCTCCCAGCATTCCTTCTGTCTCGATTCCAGAAATTGAAGCGTTCTTTGAATATTGCAATAGAGAAAAAACGGATGTAAGTCGTGAGATTTCAACCCGATTAAAGGGTAAATACAATCTCCAGGGACATGTGAAGCATTGTTATTATGGTGCCGTGCAATTCTTAGCGGAACATCCACAATTTGTTGTTGAAGTTGCTGCAACTCATAGTAGGTCACTCTATGACTTTAAAAATCCTTCTATTCGGACGCAGTGGAGAGATTTTTTACGTAAGCACGCAGATGAAATTAACAATGAACACAAATTTAGTTTCCATACATTACGGGTATATATTCCAGAGAGCCTCGGCGGGCTCTGTACCGGTGGCGGAGGGGGCAGTGGTACTCTAAAGCGAGTGCTTCCAGTGGTTGCCAGAATGCTCAAAGGGCAAGAAATAAATAGTTATGGTCGAATTTCTTGATGAAATAATATTAGGTGATTGTTTAGACCTACTTCTAAAGGTTCCGGATTGTTCTGTTCGGACAATACACACGAGTCCACCTTATAATATTGAAAGAGGCTATCATGGTTATAGTGACAGCTTAAGTAAGAAGGACTATC
>CAZYWY010000426.1:0-1548 GCA_964651605.1 uncultured Pirellulales bacterium
AAAATACCAGTGAAATTGATCGTTTCCTAATTTATTGAAAAGTTTCTCATATGTTTGTTTAAAGTGTTCACGTTTTAATTTAGAATTTATTGTGTCATTAAGATAGATTGAATTATCTAAGCTTTTGACACCAATACTGGTGTCAGTAATGTCAAATCCTTTTTTTTGCCATGTCCACAAACGCATATCAAAATCCGACAGACTGTATAGTACGATTCAATCGCATTAAATAAATTCCCTCAACGTACAATCTGGAAAACCGCCGGTTACTTTTTCACTGTTGCTGGCGAGTATTTTAGCAGTTGTCACAAAGGCATACAAACAAATTTGGTGAAAAAATACTCAAGGAAATCCAAAAAAATGTCATTGCAAACTTGCCACTTAGGAGCGGATGAAACAATTTTTGATATACCCTATTGTCATTCCCGCCCCTATGGGATAAACTCCGGCGGGAATCTATTTTCGCAGCGTTTCTGGATTCCCCATCAAGTGCGGAATGACAAACGTTACATTTTAAGATTGCCACGGCCATCTGCAATGGCCTCGCAATGACCAACCTGACACAGAGGAAAATAATTTTAATTCGTACCCCTGTCGATTTGGTTTCCCGCAAAAACGAGTTATACTTTAAATAGAGAGAGTGTATATCCGGAATTTTTTCATAAGCTGGGGGGTAAAAATGCGCAAAGTGATGAGCATATTCAACGAAGCAGCGATATGTATTTCTATGCTTGCGGTAGTATATTTCTGGGTAGGAACCGTCATCGTAAGTCTGCTACTTTTTACCAGAAACACTTAATTGCTGCCGCACCGAGCCTGCTATTAACGTAATTTTAGTCGGACCGTTTATTCTGTATCTTATACCCCGCCAGCAGATTTCCCGTCCAAAAGCTGAGGAGAGAATAAAGAAAAGCATCAGCGCCGACCAGCCCCAGGAAAAAATAATATCCACAATCCGGGCTGTTCTCATAAAATCACGGTCTTTCTCCAGCAGTCTGAAAATCATATTCTGACGGTACATTGCCCTGATTACCTGTCCGGCAAGAAACGACACGGGCAACGCTACGACTATAAACCGAAAGATGAAAAACGAAGGATGAAATAAGAGCGCCAGAGCAGCGCCACCCCAGAAGCCAAGCACAGATAATAAAGAACTTAGCAGCCCGAACCACCAGGTCATTGGTGAGCAGATACGGGTAATTACAAATTGTCTGCGTGCAAATTCATAAAGTTTCGGCCAGGTTGTGGATTCATACGAAGCCACCAGACACGCCGGGACAAAAGCCACCTTCAGGCCGGCCTTCCTGACGGCACGGGCTAAAGTCAAATCATCGCTGAGGGTCTGCGACCAGATTTTGTCAACTCCTACCCTGCGGAAGACCTCAAGGCGAATGGCCATTGAACCGCCCCAGACCTGATTAAACGGCGAGTTGCCCAGAAGCTGAGCCACCTTGGCATTCAACGCCGATAAGGCCAAAGTGGCAGAGTTATTTTTCCGAGGAACAAACCAGCGGTAGCCGCTTGATGCCCCGTATTTAGATTTGCGAA
>CAZYWY010000426.1:1558-1969 GCA_964651605.1 uncultured Pirellulales bacterium
GAGCCAGTTCCGGCTTACGCAAATATCTGAATCAGCGACAGCAAGAACATCTATGTCACTGCCCATTCGCTCGCAGCAGTACAGTAGGTTATGATTTTTCTGGCTGCACGTGTCAGCCGGACCAGCGACAAAGATTTGCACATCAATGGCTTTGGTTTTGTCACGAAGTTGTTCTTTCAGTCTGCATAAAAGGCTGTATGCCGGGTCCGACTCATCCGACACTACAAACCACAAAAAATAATTATCATAATCCTGCTCAAAAAGGGACGTGATGTTTTTTTCAAAAGACTCATCAGTTCCTTTGCAGGGGACAACCACGACCGTTCTGGGGCTGTATGAGCGATTTTTATTATACTTTTTGACTGCGAATCTGTAGTTGCTGTATGCCTCAAGCACAGAGATAAACTGTGA
>CAZYWY010000427.1:0-1968 GCA_964651605.1 uncultured Pirellulales bacterium
AAAGAGGCAAATTAGGAATTACACCAATCACAATAAGGACATTACCACATCGGCTGCCTCGGCACACCCTCAGCGTAGCGGCACAAAGCCCTTGTTCATTGCCGGAAACCAGCCTGTACTAATATTCTTGATTCATATTATAAGACGCTTTGTTGATATTTGTTTTTTATTAAAAGATTACAAATACTGCCGGATTTTTATTACAAGAAATGCCCTAAAGTGATGTGTCGATATAGCCGATTCTGTTATTGCTAAGAATGTTTTGGGGTTCTATGTCATAACAGACGTAGGGGGATAGATGAATCCCGGATTTTATATTTCTTTTATAACGCAGTTGTTCGGCAGTATGACGATAAGGCGCAAACTTATATCGGTCATAATGCTTGCCTGCACAACCTCGCTGATTTTAGTCGGCATCTCCTTTATTTTCTGGCAATGGTTCAGCTTACGGCAAGACCTTATTACAAATTTATCCACCCAGGCGAAAATAATCGCTGATAACTGCAAGGCTTCTATTACTTTTGATTCACCCGCCGATGCCAATGATGCCCTTAAGTCTCTCAAAGCGGATTCAACGATACTATTCGGAGGGATATATACTCTCGACGGCAAAATATTTTCTTGTTATCACAAGGACAACAAGCACGACCAAGTAAAGATACTTGTTGATAATAGAAAAGTCGGACATTATTTCGGCAATAATATGCTGACTGTGTATGAGCCGGTAGTAGTCGATGATAATGTTATCGGGCTGGTGTGTTTGAAATCCACATTGTCAAATCTTTACACTGCCTTAAAGAGAGACATTGTCGTTATGATTTGTACAATGTTGCTCGTCTCGATGCTTATTTATTTTGTGTCGTTCAGGCTGCAGGGCGTTATTTCCAAACCGATTCTCGATCTTGCTGATGTTGCAAAGACGATTTCCCTTAAAAAGGAATATTCGATAAGGATGAATCGGCAAAGTAACGACGAAATCGGTCTGCTTATCAGAGCCTTTAACGATATGCTTGAGCAGATTCAACAACGGGATTTGGTACTGGTCAATACCAATGAACTGCTTGAGGAAAGGGTCCAAGAGCGTACTGCCGAGCTAAGTGCCGAAGTTGCTGTACGAAAGAATGCCCAGACCGAGCTTGCACAAACAGTTAAAAAGCTGCTCATATCCAATAATGAACTTCGCGATTTCACACGTATTGCAGCTCACGATTTACAAACTCCGCTTCGTGCAATTGGAATTCTGTCCGACTGGATATCGGATGATTATATCCAAAAAGCTGATGAGGAGGGGCAAAAGCATGCACGTTTGCTGCTGGACAGGGCAAAACGAATTGGCAGACTGCTTAATGCTATTACGCACTATTCCGAGTTGTCTCTTGTTAATAAGCAGCGGGAACGCCTCGATTTGAATATTATTATATCTCTAATTGTAGAGAACATAAAAAGACCCGACAATGTCGAAATAATAATAGAAAATAAATTACCGGTCGTTACCGGCATCCGACGATTTACGGAGGAGCTTTTCGAAAATCTGCTCAAAAACGCTGTCCAGTGTATGGATAAACCGCAGGGCATTATAACAATCGGCTGTGTCGAGGACGGTGGCTTCTGGCGATTTAGTATTGCTGATAACGGTACTGGCATAAAAGAAAAATATTTCGGTAAAATTTTCGAGATATTTCAGATGCTCTCATTGCGCGACCAGACTGAAAATGTCGGCATTGGTCTGTCTATCGTGAAAAAGGTGGTCGAAATGTACGGCGGGCGAATCTGGGTAATATCGCAGATGGGAAAAGGCAGCACGTTCTTCTTTACACTGCCAAAAGCAGCACAGCCAGCCTCACATATTTCCCAAGCCGCTGACAGCGTAAGTTATCAAATGTGAGACAGCATTCAGCGTATAATATTTAGCCTGCTGTTATAAATTGGCTTTGATTGGCTTTAATTGGTTTTGTTTTGGCTTTAAAT
>CAZYWY010000428.1:0-1958 GCA_964651605.1 uncultured Pirellulales bacterium
TATATTTTTAAATCATCGTTTAGCAGCCTAAAAAATGGCAAAAGTCGAGCTAAGAGCCGGAACGTCAATTACTTCTGTTAGAGCTAAAGGGCAATCCTGCTGCCGAAAAAGAGAAGGTATTAAAACAATACCCGGATTTGAAATGGAGGGCGGATGAACTTAGTTCTAAGAATCTTGGTTACGGCGGTGGTTTTCTTCGCGATCGACCACAACTACAAAGTCAGGACTCTCAAAAACCAGAAAAACCAAAATAACCTGATTTGACAAAGGCTACGAACCACGCTCTTAGGGGTCGCAATGACAGGCGGGGCGCAGAAATAGTTTGGATTATTCTATTCGATTTTTATATCATCGAGCCAGACTGTATCTTCGCCATAAGCATACGAGTTGTCTTTTGCATATTCCCACCTGAAGGTATGTGTCCCAGGTGTTGTATTAAAAGATACTTCGTTCCAGTCCTGCTCGTCCCTCCAGCATCCTTTTCTACAACCATCAATATAAAAGATTAGCAAATCATAATGCTCAGATGAGACCTTCTTCTTGAAGCTGATTTTTCCTGTCTTGCAGTTGTAAGTAACTTCCAAAATCGAGCTTTGGTCATCTCCAATTACGCCGGAGCGGGCAGAAAAATTGCCGGCATACACACCATCTGATGTAACAGTCCACGGTGCATCAGTTGATGTTGTAAATGGGGTTTGAATTTCGCCGCTTTCAAATCCTTCTGAGAATTCGTAAGGGTTTGGAAGCGGATTGCCGGTGTGTTTTTTGTTGTATTCGGCGATAAAAGCTCTTTCATCAGGTTCGTTGACCTTACCATCGGGGATTCCTAAAACAAGTGAGTAATTTATGAAACTTGCGATGTCGCTTCTGAATATGCCGGTTTTTCCGAAATCTGCCAGCAGGAGCAGATAGTCATTTGCATCAATAAAACCATTTTCATCGATGTCGGCTACCTGTCTGTTTGTTGACAAAGTGAACCAGGCATACGGTTTGTCGGGCTTCTGATTTGATAGATTGTCTAAAGGTAATTTTCTGCAGTATTTATTGATAATGTTTTTTACATCCCAGACGGGGAAAACGATATTGCTGTCAACGGAGACCTGCTGAATTGTCACAGGTTTTTCTCCAAAAGAATTAATATCAGCCACCCAGAACATAAGGTAATTCTCTGAATTGATATTCGGGTCACCTTGCTGAGGGCTGTGGATGCCGAGTTCCAGCACCACCTTACTGTTGGGGTCATTCGGGTCTGATGGAAATGGCCTTGCGTCTTTCGATAGACTATAAAAGTCGATAGTTTTTATCTGTAAATTTTCATTAAGAATCAGTGAGACAATTTGTGAACAGTTATTGTCTGGGATGGTATAAAATTGGTCGTTGGGGTCGAGTCCGTTGAGGCTTCCTGCTTTTTCGAGATAAATTACAAATCCTTCGTTGACATCTGGTTGTTCAGAGCCTGCCTTGAACTGCCTTACAATGTTTTTAATTTCAAGGGCGTTTAATTCATCAGGCTCAACATTTAAATTTCCTGTCGAAACCCACATAACAGCACGGGATAAGCCCTCTTTCGTTACCGCCGTGCCAACTATATTGCCGGCTGAATCGATGCTGAAGGCCTCGGAAGAAACATATTCTTCCGGCAGAAAACTGTGCAGGTCAACATAGCTTTCCGCCAAACCAGACCAAAGCAAGGCGTGCCGATTATCGCCGGTGGCGATGCCGCTGCCGGCTCCGACCTGTTGACCTGCGAATATGCCATAAGCGCTCGATTCTGTAAAACCGGGGGGATTGAGGTCAACATAGCTTTGTGCCGAACCTGACCAAAGCAGGGCGTGCCGATTGTTGTCACTATCCCACCCTTCTCCGACTTGTTGGCCGTCGCAGATACCAAAGGCACTTGACGATATAAAACCGACCGGATGCAGTTCGACGCAACTTTCCACTGAGCCGGACCAAAG
>CAZYWY010000429.1:0-1956 GCA_964651605.1 uncultured Pirellulales bacterium
TCCGCCGGATCCCAGATGCACTCTGCAATCAAATAATCCAACGACAGCCGATCCGTATCCAAACAAATATCCTCCGTCCTCTGTGACATGATACTGCTCCTGTTATCAATTAATTACTCACGCTTTCATAACCGCAACGAGCTGGCGGGTTTGGGGTGATTGGTTTTGGTGGGCCTGCTTGAAGGAGGCTGCCTGGGCCTGGTTCTGTTTTTTGAATAGCTCGTTGCCGGTGATGATTTCGTGCAGGGCGTTGGATTTTCCTTTGGCTTGTCTCAAGAAACCAACGGCTCGCGTGCCGTAGACGCCGCCAAGCAGGGCACAGATTCCGACACCCATCTCCAGCATGGAATCAGCCACCTGCCACGGGTCCGGCCTCTCGGCGCTTTCCTGCAATGCCGTGCCTGCAAGCTGCCAGTTCGATTCGGCGAGAATATCCTCGGCAGTCTCGGCCTGTGGGAATTCCTTCGGCAGGCCGCAATAAGCACTGAACGCCCGGCTTTGCACTTCGCCGAGCTGTGTCAAAGCCTGCAGTTTCGGTGATGTATCTTCGGCCCTGGCCGTCTCGGCGGTGACAATCGCCGTACGGTTATGCATCCATGCGTTTTGCTTCTGAGCCTCGGTCGGTGTAAATCGCAGACTGTCACATCCTGATAAAATACCGCAAAGTAGAGTAAGTGACATTGTAATTCTTCTCATCATGTTTCTCCTTTCTGCTTTATAGAAAATGATTAATCGTTTATAATACCCTGTATGAAACATTGCGACTTATAAAATCGAGGAAAATATTTAATGAAGGACACAGCGAGATCATTCGAGCCGAAAACAATACTGCTATGGCGACAGGTAGCGGATGATCCTGAAGCCCGGCGAATATTGAAATTGTTTCCATCGGCTCAGGTCCGATTGATAGAGCAGCAGCGTTTTGATTTCTCGAAAGACATGTCACCGTCACAGGCTTTGCTTGCCGGCAAAAGGACTCTGATGATCGGCCGGACTTCGACTTTTGTGGGGCATTTCGACGGCCGGCTTGGCCAGAACGTCCGATGTTGTTTCTATTACAAGCTTGTGCCGATTTCAAATGGCTGCCCATACTTTTGCACATATTGCTATTTGGCATTTGTCTATCGCAATTATGCTCCATTTATCAAAATCAATATCAACTACGACACGATGTTCAAGCAAATCCGAAAGGCGCTTGCCGCTACGGGCGGCAAAGTCAGCTTCAATATGGGCGAGATGCTCGACAGTCTTGCTCTCGACCACATTACGAATCTGACAACAATGCTGGTTCCGTTTTTTGCCGGTTTGTCACGCGGCTTTCTGATGCTACTTACCAAGAGCAGCAACATCGATAACCTGCTTGCCGTCGAGCCGAACGACCAGACGGTCGTATCCTGGAGCCTTAATAGCCGGCAGATGATCGAGCTGCATGAGCCGGGCACAGCCGGCCTTTCTGAGCGTATCGATGCGGCCAGAGCGTGCCAGCAACACGGCTATCGAATCCGGATTCGCATCGATCCGGGTATTCTCCATCCGGACTGGCAAGCGGACTATGCTGACATGGTTAAGAAAACATTAACCATCGTGAAACCTGAAAATATTACGCTCGGCATGCTTCGGCTGCTGCCCGGCCATTTCCACCTGGCCGCCGGTGCGTATGGAACTCGTGCTCGAAAGCTCCTGAGTCACAACTTTGTCCGAGGTGCCTCAGACCGCAAGCTACGCTATCCTCTAAAACAACGCATTGAATTCTACAGACATCTGATCGATGTGATTAGCAGCTTCGACAAGGATGTCTCCATCAGCCTGTGCAGGGAAACACCCGAAATCTGGAGCATCTTCAAAGACTGCTGCAAATCAGGAAAATGCAACTGCGTGAACTGGTAGCGAGAAACGATCAAAATGTCTCCTCGCTTTTCGTCGCTCGTTTCTCGACGGCTTGCAGGCGGTATTCGT
>CAZYWY010000430.1:0-1952 GCA_964651605.1 uncultured Pirellulales bacterium
GTGCGATATGGTCGGTGGTGATTTTATCGCCGCACTTGAGAAGCACCTTGCCGGAAAGTTTCTGAGGCAGCGGTTCCGGCATTTGCGGCACGACTATAGTTGTGCCTCGGATTACCTCGATTTTGGCAGCTTCTTTTTCGTCAGGCAGGTTTTCGATTAGATTATCGTTTGTGATAAATTTAGCAGGCAAAGTAATTTTCGGATATTTTATACCTAAAATTGCCGGTAAATCGCGAGGGTCGGTGATTCTGCCTGTTAAGGCCGAAGCGGCCGCTGTCTCCGGGCTGACTAAATATACTTTGTCGTTTTTTGTGCCGGAGCGTTCGGGGAAGTTCCTGTTGAAAGTGCGCAGGCTGACGGTATCTTCCGCCGGCGACAGTCCCTGTCCGATGCAGGGTCCGCAGGCTGACTCGAGAATCCTTGCCCCTGCGGCAATCAGAGCCGCCAATGCTCCATTTTGTGCCAGCATATTCATCACTTCTCTGCTGCCGGGTGCGATGGCAAACTCGACCGCCTTGTCAATTCGCCGGTCTTTCAATACTTTCGCTACCATCATTAAATCGGCAAAACTGGAGTTTGTGCAGCTTCCGATTAGTACCTGATTGATATTTGCACCGGCGATTTCTCTGATGGGTTTGACGTTGTCGGGCGAGGATGGGCAGGCCGCCATAGGCTCAAGCTCATTCAAATTCAGCTCGATTACGTGGTCATATTCGGCATCGGCGTCGGCGCTGAGAGGCTGATAATCCTGCTCTCTGTTGTGTGCGGCCAGGAACTTGCGGGTTTGTTCATCACTGGCGAAAATACTGGTTGTTACGCCAAGCTCGGCGCCCATATTGGCTATTGTCGAGCGCTGCGGCACGGTCAGTTTTACTGCGCCGGGGCCTGTGTATTCGACTGCCCAGCCGACATTGCCTTTTGTTGATAGCATTCCCAGCAGCTTAAGGATGATGTCTTTTGCGGCGACCCATTCTTTAAGTTTGCCGGTCAGCATAACCTTCAGCACCTTCGGGCAGTCTAAGTAAAATAATCCGCCGGCCATAGCTGCTGCGACATCCAGACCGCCTGCCCCGATTGCGAGCATTCCGATGCCGCTGGCAGTTGGTGTATGCGAATCGCTGCCTAAAAGCGTGCCGCCGGGTCTTGCGAACCGTTCGAGATGAACCTGATGGCAGATGCCGTTGCCGGCCCGGCTGATATGTACGCCGCATTTTGCTGCCACAGTTTGCAGATATAAATGGTCGTTATGATTTTCCGGTCCGAAGCCTGCCATATTGTGGTCGATATAGCTGACCGATAAATCTGTCCTGACCTTCCCAGCCCCCATAGATTCATAAAGTAAAAATGCGGTTGTACCAGTAGCATCCTGCGTCAGGGTCTGGTCGATTCTAATGCCGATTTGCTGACCTGTTTCAAGCCTGCCTTCGACTAAATGTTGAGCCAATATTTTATAAATCAATGTTTGTTTCATATTCGTTTCGTTTTTCGTATATTGTATTTCGTTTGTTGTATGTCAATGCACAATATGCAGCATACGGTTCCATAATTTAACACATCCTCGCCTCAGATACAATTTCATAAATTGCTATAGTAACAGTTTTATCTCTGATACTGTCAGAATTTTCTGAAGTATGCACGCCGCCGCATGGTTATGAAATAAGTAATTTTATTGCAACTAACCAGCTTGAGAAGTGGTTTTTGTGAATCTACTACCCGCTAACATTTGATTTTGTATCGTCATTCCCGCGAAAGCGGGAATCCAGGCTGTCATATCTACTATTGGATACCTGCTTGCACAGGTATGACAAATCTTTTAACTTTGGCCTGACCGCCGGAAAGTGTAACATTGTTGATAAGCTGGAATGTTGCATTTCTATCGCCCGCTGTAATTCCTGCCCCTCTATCCGGCTTATATATCCCCTGTGCAACCCTAATCTCGACAGGCTTTTCGG
>CAZYWY010000431.1:0-1942 GCA_964651605.1 uncultured Pirellulales bacterium
CATAAAACGTTATATAATAAAGGTTTATGAAAGCAATCCAAACAAATTCAAACAAACAAAGCAAAAACTGAATTCTAACTTGTATTTTAACACAATCAAACGAATCTATTGGTCATTTTAAACATTTTTACCATATTATTGAATATACGGCAATAAGGTTGTGAAGTTCACACTCCTGAATTGGGCGGAAATAACAAAGTCCCTATATAATAATTGTAAATATTAAATATTAGCAGAGGAAATATTGCATTATGGCATAAGCCTAATTATAATTAATGGTTCAGGCATTGTGTGGATTATTGTGGGCAGTCAACTAAGGCTGCCCTTAAGTTTTGAGTCGATATATCAGGAGTATGCAGATATGGGTTGTAATGTAGCTATCGCAGGCGTAACCGGAGCAGTAGGCCAGGAATTTTTAAGAATAATCGAGGAGCGGGATTTCCCCTTTACCTCATTAAAAATGCTCGCCAGCAGCCGTTCTGCCGGTAAAAAGCTCGAGTTCAAAGGTAAGAAATATACCGTCGAGGAGATGACCCAAAACAGTTTCAGCGGTATTGACATTGCATTATTCAGTGCCGGAGCCTCACGAAGTAAAGAATTTGCACCCGCTGCAGTAAAGGCAGGAGCTGTTGTTGTGGACAATTCATCAGCCTTCAGAATGGACCCGGCTGTCCCGCTTGTTATACCTGAAATCAACCCCCAGAAAATCAAAGAAAACAAAGGTATTATCGCCAACCCGAATTGCTCAACGATAATCGGGATTGTTCCGGTCTGGCCTTTGCACAAAGCCAATCCGGTCAAAAGAATGGTTGTCAGCACCTACCAGGCTGCCAGCGGAGCCGGACAATCTGCTATGCTCGAACTGGAGTCTCAGTCACGTGAAATTCTCGATGGCAAAAAGCCTACTATGAAAATTTTCCCGTATCAAATCGCCTTTAACATCTTCAGCCATAATTCCGATTTAATGCCCAACGGCTATAATCAGGAAGAGATGAAAATGGTCAATGAGACCAGGAAGATTTTCGACTGCCGGTCTATTGCGATTACCTGCACCTGCATTCGTATTCCTGTCTTTCGGGCGCACTGCGAGAGCATAAATCTTGAATTTACCGAGCCGATGACTCCTGAACAGGTCAGAGACCTTTTAAGCACCGCCCCCGGCGTTACTGTACTGGATGACCGGCAGCATAACCGGTTCCCGATGCCGCTCGATGCCACTGGCAATGACGATGTTTATGTCGGCAGAATCAGACAGGATGAATCCATTCCTGAAAATCGCGGAATCAATCTCTGGGTCGCCGGCGACCAACCGCGAAAAGGAGCAGCCCTTAACGCTATACAAATCGCCGAAAAATTGATTTAATAGCCAAATGGCTGTTCGCAAAATAAAGCTAATTATCCAGTATGACGGGAGCAAGTATAGCGGCTGGCAAATCCAGCCCGGCAAAAAAACTATCCAGGGTGAGCTTGTCAAGGCGGTCTCGAATCTTATCGGCTTTCGGACTTTCGTCCACGGTGCAAGCCGAACCGATGCAGGCGTAAGCGCACTGGGCCAAGTTGGCCTATTTGAAATCGACAGCCCCATACCTATTGAAAATTTCGTCAAAGCAATCAACGACCGTCTGCCCAGAGACATTGTCATCACATCCGCCCAGCAGGCGCTGCCGAAATTTGACCTTCTGGGCGATGTCAAAAGCAAACTCTATCGCTATACAATTTATCAGGCTCGGCACAGGCCGGTGCTTCGGGTGAATCAGTGCTGGCACATACCGAAAAAACTCGATGTCCCTTCGATGAGCCATGCGGCACAACTGCTGGTCGGTACGCACGATTTCAAATCCTTTGCTACCGCTAAAGACCGGCGGGAAAGCTCCATCCGCACGATTTTCAGTTGTGATGTTACTACTGAGGCTCAATGGATATATATAGATGTGCAGGGCAA
>CAZYWY010000432.1:0-1935 GCA_964651605.1 uncultured Pirellulales bacterium
ATCCGGTGGGCATCGCAGACGATTATGTACGCTGCCCGGATTTACATGACCCGAATGCCTTTGCTGTGCGTGTTGTAGGCGATTCAATGGAGACAAAATTTCACGAAGGAGATATCGTGATATTCTCGCCTACTATTGAGGTGCGCAACGGCGACGATTGCTTTGTTCGTTTTACTATGCCGCACGAGACGACTTTCAAGAGAGTTTTCTTCGAGCCGGACAACAAAATCCGCCTTCAGCCACGTAATGACAAATATCCGCCTGCTATTGTAGATGGCGGCCGTATAAATGGCTTGTATCGGGCAATAATAAAATACGAAAAATTATAAGCCTAATCAATAAAGAATGAAAACAGTGTGCGTCGCACACCATAAATCAAACTGGTTTGTTTCGGATTACTATGGCATACGTAGAAATCTGGAAAAGCGGTAAATTGCTCACTCGTCGGCTGGTGGATGAACAAAAAGCCCAAAAGGGATGCAGAGTTCGCTTGGGTGCCTTGGGCGAGATGCATTTAGCAATAGGCCAAACCCAAAAGCTCGGTGCGTTTGAGGTTCGTGTTTTTGCCGGAAATCCGTCGGCAGATGAGCGGTATCCTGAAGAAATCACTGCTGAACAGCAATTGGATGGTCAGACACCCACGGAGGATTTTTCAGCCGGTAATATGAGCGAGCCGCCTGTTGAAAAGCAGGATGTTTATCCCCATATCGAAGGATACGAGATTGTCGGGCGTCTGGGTCATGGTGGTATGGGGACTGTCTGGCGGGCTGTACAATTAAGCACAAACCGACCTGTAGCTCTGAAAGTCATGGCTGCTCCCGGATTTGCTACTGACAAGAAAGCTATGGCTCGCTTTGAAAGAGAGGTTGAGCTGACGGCACGCCTGGACCATCCGAAAATAGCCCGAATCTATGACAGCGGCCTGCTTCACGGTGGTTACTATTATGCAATGGAGCTGGTTGACGGCATCCCGCTGGACCAATACGTCAAGAGCAGAGGTTTGTCGCAAAATCAGATTCTGGTTCTTATGTACAAGGTCTGTCAGGCTGTGTTGTATGCACACCTGCGGGCTATGATACATCGCGATCTGAAACCTTCAAACATACTGGTAAGTGATGATGGTGAGCCTCATATTCTTGATTTTGGACTGGCAAAGGGGTTGCTGGAAGAGGAGGATAAGGCTGTTACAGTATCGGTTGAAGGTCAAATCACCGGCACCCCCGCTTATATGTCGCCGGAGCAGGCAGCAGGTCGTCATGATGAAATTGATACCCGCACGGATGTGTTCAGTCTGGGAGTGATTCTGTATGAACTTTTGCTGGGTCAGTCGCCTCACGACCTGTCGGGTTCAATGATGAATTTGCTGCATCAGATTACCGAAGGCAGGGTACGGCGTCCGAGGGAAATCGACAAGTCAATAGACCCTGAACTGGAGGCGATTTTACTCAAGGCTCTTGCTCTCGAACCGGACAACCGGTACGTTTCAGCCGGTGCGTTGGCAAAAGACATTAACAATTACCTCAATGATGAGCTTTTGGACGCACGGGTTCCGACTACGTTATACTTTCTCCGCAAAAAGGCTTTTAAACATAAAAAAATGGTGGGCGTATCAGCGACAGCATTTTTGGTTATCTTTGTGATTATCATTTTTGTTTATACCAAAATTGTCGCCAATAGAGCTGTTATTCGTGCAACTCAAGAGGAAAAAGAAGCTCTGAAAACTGAGGTTGGAAATCTAAGAGCGAAGATTCTCAGCGGAAACCAGGAAGAGATAGAAGCTGCTCTATCAACTCTTGAGCAGAGGTATCAAACCTCTGAAACAAAGATCCAGCAGTTTCAGAATTTATTGGAAAAATCAATAGCACCAACAACATCTACAATGTCAGAAGTAGGTTTCTATTTTGATAAGCCTGTTAATATGGGAGAAATAATCAA
>CAZYWY010000433.1:0-1932 GCA_964651605.1 uncultured Pirellulales bacterium
CTCAAAAATGCGGTTTGGTCAAAAACAGTCAAAAAGTACCTCTTTCGAGGCAAAAAGTACCAAAAAGTACACGAAAAGTACCAAAAAGTGACCATTAAACAGTCCTTATTTAAAATTGCCCATTTTAACATTCAAAAATCTAAGTGTTTGTTATTTATGGACTTATGATTTTGGGGTGGTTCGAGTCTGAATAACTAAGTGTCCAGTCGAGACGGTGACATACCCTCATTATTGATACTGATAATGGGGTTTATGTGAAATCTTGGTGCAAATGCACCCTCGTTATCAGTATGAATAATGCGGTTTATTAAAAATGGAGGTGTGTATTTTTTTCTGTGAATTAGCATTTTTCGGGATGATGATTTTCAAAAGTAGCCCCCCGAATCAGTCGATAGGAAAGTAGGAAAAAACCTTAATTCTGCTGGAGAAGAAAGTAATAATGTTTGCCGGATTGAATAAAAACAGACTGTTGATAAAGCCATCAGTATTTACGATTCGCTGGTATCCCAGCAGCAGGAGTTGCACGCCGCGAGGCCATCACAGGCCTAAAACGATGCAAATGCCGCCGTTAATGGTTCGCAAAGCGGAATGGCGGCGATGAGATAGTTGATGAGTATATGGGTTGGTGAGTATATCAGTTTCAACTATTCTACTTATTTACTCATCTACTTATTGTTTGCGGATTCATAGATTTTGAGGGTGTTTTTGCCGGCCTGCTTGGCGGTATAAAGTGCTTGGTCTGCACGACTTGTGATATCCTCCGGCGTGGAGTCGTCGTTATATTGGGCAAGTCCGACGCTGATTGACAATGGGATTTGCTCCTTTTTCCAGGTTGTCGGCGTGCCGGAGACAGCCTCGACCATACGCTGTGCGACGACCGTGGCACCGGACAGGGGGGTGTTGAGCAAGATTACGGCGAATTCATCGCCGCCGTAGCGGGCAGCGGTATCGATTTGCCGGATGCAACCTTTGATTCTCTGGCCGACATCGTGGATAGCCTTGTCGCCGGCGTGGTGGCCGTAGCTGTCGTTGATATGCTTTAGATTGTCCATATCCACCATAATCAGTGAGATTTGGCCGCCGTGTCTTCGCGAACGCCACAGCTCCTTTTCGAGGATTTCATAGAAGGTTTTGTGATTGATAAGTCCTGTTAAGCCATCTATTCGGGCCTGGTGCTGGATTCTCTCGAACAGTTTAATATTGCCGATAGATGCGCCGATAAGCTGGCTGAAAAGTTCAATAAGGGCTATGTCGCCGGAATTGAATCCGTCTTTGCTCATTTTATCCGCCAGGTTAAGCACGCCGACCACCATATCCTGACAAATCAGCGGTACGATGGCGCAGTTGTTGGTTTTGTAGTTTTCTGCGAATACTCTCTGGGATTTTTTAATAATTGGCGTCTTATGCACATCTATATCCGGCACCAAAATTAGTTGCTTGCTTTGTACCGCAAGAATCATCGGCGATGAGGGGGTCTGATTCAGCGATACAATTTTATTGATTAGGAACGGATGGTTGTGTTTGTATAAATGGAGGATGTTGGTTTTTTCATCGAGAATATACAGCGAGGCAAACCTGACTCCGACCAGACCCGGTATGCTTTGGATGCAGACTTCAGCTATGCGGTTAAGGTCGAGACAGTTGATTTGCCGGGCTAAAGGGGTCAGCTGCTCCAGCAAAGTAATACTGCCATCGAGGTTGGCGATTGAGTTATTTGAATTTGTGTCTGTTCGTCCCATAAATTACAAACGCAATTCCACAGTCTATTTGTATATGAAAAACTAAACAATCAATATTGTATCGGTTTTTTATGGTTTGGTTTTCGTTAAAAAAGTCCAAACGCCAAATAAATAATTATTCCGTTTGTACACACTGGCAATCAGTGCAAATATAAATTGTCCTCTTTAATATGCACGAATTCAGTTACAGGCA
>CAZYWY010000434.1:0-1930 GCA_964651605.1 uncultured Pirellulales bacterium
GCTGTCAGGGCGTATTATATTCATCATCATCCGAATAGTTGTTGTCTTGCCGGCGCCATTAGGCCCGAGGAAACCGTAAATGCTTCCAGATGGTATATGCACATTGAGATGATTCACAGCACAAACGTCACCGAAGGATTTACATACCTGTTCAAGCGATACTGCATCCATATTTATCCCTTATTTGTCAGATTGTTTTAATTTAATTGTATTAGCAGATTTGGCTTTGTCAACTTGTTTTGGGATTTGCCTGAATCTTGGGAGAAAGCATCCTGGAAACGCTAATTGCTTTGATAGTCAAATAGACATAACTTTGCGTGGGCAGGAGCGGGTTAGGATTTTACAGCCGGTTTGAGTCACCAGCACATCATCTTCAATCCTGACGCCGATTCTGCCGGGGATATAAACGCCAGGCTCAATGGTAATGACCTGTCCGGCTTTGAGCGTGTCTTTGCTTTTCTGGTTGATAAAAGGCGACTCGTGGACTTCGATTCCCAGGCCGTGTCCAGTGCCGTGGCCATAGACAGGCAAGCCGCTCTTTTCGAGCGACTGCCGAGCTGCTGCATCCACTTTGGATATTTCTACGCCGGCCTTTACAATCTTTATGGCCGCAGCTTGTGCCTGTTCGACTGCGTCAAAGACCTTTTCAAAAAACTTATCCCGTCCCCCCGCGTCTTGCTGTCGCAAGACAGCAGCGGGGGCAAAACATCTGGTTATATCGCTGCAGTAACCTTTGTATTTTACGCCAAAATCTATTAGGACCGTGTCGTTATTTTTGAGCTTTCTGCCGCTTGGCTGATGGTGCACCCGTGAGGCATTCGGGCCAAATGCAACGATGGTCTCGAAGCTGATTTTCGCACCGAGTCTGCGAATCTCAAGCTCCAGCAGACCCGCTAATTCATTTTCTGTCATTCCCGCTTTAACATACGGCAGAGTTTGTTCGAGCGCTTTTGCTGCGAACCGGGCGGCTGTTTCGATAGCTGTAATCTCACCGGCGTCTTTGATGCTGCGAATTTCCTCGATAATATTTTCGCAGCGTTTCAGTCTGGCATCGACTGCTTTTTTTAATCCGTCGAACACATCAAGCGAAATAGAATTTTCAATTGTCACAGTGTTAAAATTTTTGAATTTTTTAACTAATTTTGCCACAGCATCAGCCATTGGCCCATCCCTTTCGATGATTGTACAGGCGGGGCATTCCTTCTGAGCCTGCTCGGTATATCTGCTGTCGGTTACAAGGTATGACCTGTTTTTGGTGATTAAAGCAAAGCTGTCATCGCCGAGAAAGCCGGTCGCATAAGTTACATTAGCTGGTTTTGTAACCAGCAGGCAGTTTATTTGATGTTTATTCATCGCTTGTCGTATTGCCGCCAGGCGTTTTTGAACTGACTTTGCGTCCATATAATCATCCAATCGAATTACAAGACCTCTCAATAACACACAGATTCCATTGCTTAACAACAAATTTATAAAAAATAAAGCAAATTTTTTGTCACGCTGTTTGCATTTTTACCGCTTTGTTATATATACTTTTCTTAGAGCAGAGCCAAATAGACTGGTTCGACTTACAGACCATAAACTCGCCGAGGGAGAGGCTGGCCTCAGTGTCATCAAAGCCGGCCCCTGATGTTTTCTGTAAGGGGGAAAGACTGTTCAAATAACCTTTTTTTCAGAAAAGGACGGCATAAAAGCCGCCCTTTTTTGTTTCTGCCTTGTAACAAAAGCAACCTGTCATTACAATAGCATTGTTCAACCATAGTTATAGATATTATAGATAAATAAGTTATGCTGTTTATATTGCCGTATAAAACAAATATTGTCCCCAGACGCACGCCTTATGCAAATTACATCATTATAGTTGCCAACGTGCTTGTTTTCCTGCTGGAATTCCACATCAATGCAAGAGGCGGATGGTCGTTTCGACCCTGGG
>CAZYWY010000435.1:0-1921 GCA_964651605.1 uncultured Pirellulales bacterium
AATACCAGCTGGAGTGTTTGTAAGAATCAAGGCATAACGCCCGCAGTAAATGGAATAAAGTAATGGCAATGTTGCTTGGAAAAAAAGTTGGGATGACATCGGTATATAACGAAGCCGGAGTGATGATTCCCGTTACCGTCATAGAGGGCGGTCCCTGTGTGGTTATGCAGGTTAAAACGATTGAAAATGACGGCTATAAGGCTGTTCAGCTCGGTTTCGATGATGTAAAAGCCTCTCGAAGGCTCAATTCTGCCGAAGGTCACGCCGGCAAAGCCAAGACCGCCCCCAAGCGGTTTGTCAGGGAGATGCGGCTGGCTGATGACGCTGAAAACAAGTATCAACTCGGCGATACTGTTACCGTTTCGGCATTTGCTGAGGAAAAGCTCGTTGATATAACCGGTACGAGCAAGGGCAAGGGCTTTGCAGGCGGAATGAAACGTCATCATTTCGGCGGCCAGTGTGCCTCTCATGGTACGGAACGCAAGCACAGAAGCCCAGGCTCAATTTCATCTTTCGCAACCGACCGCGGACACAGCGGCAAATTGAAAAAAGGCAAAAAAATGGCCGGTCATTTAGGCCACGTAAGAATTACAGCGAAAAATCACGAGCTGGTAGGCATAGACGCCGGAAATAACCTGCTCATAGTAAAAGGCAATATACCCGGACCGGCAGGCAGTTATTGTGTAGTTCGCAGCTCAAAGAAATAGAGCCGGGCGAAATAACAATATAAGATAAATATGATTGATTTAGCAGTTTATAATAAAGATGGGAAAGAAATCGACAGCCTGAAAGTCGATGAGACAGCCTTGGGCGGCGTGGTCAGATACCCCCTGCTCAAACAAGCTATCGTTATGTACCAGGCCAACAAGCATCAGGGTACAGCAGCCAACAAAGACAGAGGGATGGTTGAAGGCTCGGATAAAAAACTATACGCTCAAAAACATACCGGCAACGCTCGTGTTGGAAATAAAAGGACAGGCAAGCGGGTAGGCGGCGGTGTAACATTTGGAAAGTACGCAAGGGACTTCGGCAAGCGTATGCCGAAAAAACAGAGAAGATTAGCCAGGGATTCGGCAATCCTGGCAAAGCTGCTAAGCCAAAATGTCGTTGTCGTGGATAAACTGGAAATTGAAAAGCCCCGCACGGCAGATTTTGTAAATATTCTGAATAATCTTAAAATTGACCGCAGTTGCCTGGTAACTGTCAATGCACAGGATGATAATCTTTATAAATCCGCAAGGAACGTTCAAAAAGTCATTATCAGACCGGTCGCCCAGTTGAACGCCGGTGAGATTTGCGGTTATAGAAAAATGCTTTTCACGAAGGACTCGCTTTTAGCTGTGCTGGGCGGGGATAAAACAGACGAATAACGGGTATTGATGTGGATAACTACAATATTATAGTTAGACCTATAGTTACTGAGCAGGGCATTCACTTTGCAAATGTCAAAGGTGCGTATTCTTTCGAGGTCCATAAAAAGGCCAATAAAGCTCAGATAAAAGAAGCAGTGGAAAAAATATACAACGTTAAAGTGCGTAAAGTCAGCACCGCTAATCACCCGGGCAAGGTTCGCCGCAGGGGCAAAGCAATGGGGCTGACATCAAGCTGGAAAAAAGCCGTTGTGTTTTTGGAGCCGGATTATCATATAGATTTGTTCTGAGTTTGGTAATTAGTAATTACCAAATTACTAATGCAAGGTGAATTATGGGTATTAAAATTTATAAACGGACGACAGCCGGGCGGAGAAACAGCTCGGTCAACGATTATGCCGAGCTGACTACCGACAGGCCGGCGAAGTCTCTATGCGTCCGTGCAAAGAAGTCAGGCGGCAGAAATCACAGCGGTATGACTATGACGCGCTTCCGAGGGGGCGGGGCGAAGAAGATTTATCGAGTGATTGACTTTAAGCGTGATAAAGACG
>CAZYWY010000436.1:0-1911 GCA_964651605.1 uncultured Pirellulales bacterium
CTGCTCATGAACCAGTTCTTACTAAATCCGTTTGTCGAACAAAGTATGCTCAGCGGCAATTATTAATCACAAATGATATAACTAAACAATAGGGGGGGTAATATTGCATAAAAAAGGCCGGGGTTGAATCCGCCCGGCCTTATGGGTTTTACAATATCTAAGCTTAATTTTGTTAAACGCTACGAATCGCCTATAACTGCGACGGTATAGCTGGTTATCTTCAACTCATTTGCTGCGAAGAGTAGCCAGCGCCTTATTTGCACTTTCCTGCAAACGAGTCAGAGTCAGAGAGTCGTTTCGATTACCGGAACCTTCAAACCGCCCAAAAACCTTCATATAATGGTCAATATATTCCTGCTGTGCAAATCCTTCAATGACAGGGATAAGTTCATCTTTCTTCGTCTGGCCGAGAAAAGAAATCACCTCTGTATTACGGGAAACATCCTGACGCAAGCCGAATAAGGTATCCTCTCTCAGAGGTTTAGCCAGGATTGCAAGCGCCTTATTTATGGCCTCCTCTTCCTGTCCGCAGGCGTACATCGCCTTAAGGAAAAGCGGGATATAGCCGGTATTGCGTGCGATTTGTTTGTCAAGCTCAACCCTGACATAAGGGGCTAAATTCGGGTCAGGAAGTTTCTCGCTGATAATTTTTCCCAGACCGGCAGTATCTATATTTGTACTGAATAATTCCATAATAATCGGCACAAATACTTTAGAATCCTGCGGCTCAAAAATCTGCTGCATTTCACTTACCATAATATTCTGGCGCGTGCGGTCGTTCTTATCCCTTTGGTAAATCAACAATAGCCAGTCGAGCAACTCTTTATGCGACGGACGCTTGTCGGCCGGCATTGTTTTTAGAATCCCAAATGCGTTCCCTTCGAAGTTAGCTAATGACATACTACCCGAGAGCTTCATTTTTACGGATGAATTTTTTAAATCCAGATTTACATAAGCATCTGACAAATCCTGAGAGATAAGAAAATTCTCCAGGCCTGAACGCATATCACACTTATCACTCGAAGCGAGGATACTCCAGATTTGTGGAATTGTGAAGCTGCTATCCAGCAGGCCGAAATCAAAAGGTCTGGCGAGCATCTCAAAAAGCATCGATACCATATTTTCATCAGCTATTTCCCCTGCCTGATTAATTATTTCGGTAATCAAGCCCAAGCCATCAAAAGCGTTTTTATATTTGAAGTAAGTTTCGATAAGTTGCTTGCCGGGATTATTTTGTGCGGAGGCGATAACTAATTTTATAACGCCGTTACGCAAGCCATCCCGACTTTCCCGCCACCACCGGTCGTAAGAATAATAAACTTCGAGCTTCATATTTGCTTCATTGAACAGATACGCATCCAGGCAGGGAAACATCTGTCTGATACATTCCTTATCTCCTGCTCGAGCAAGCAAATTCGCAGCCCTGTTAAATATTCGCAAATTACTAAGTTTCGTTACCTCATCGTACGTAAGGGGCTGGGCAGGATTTTCTGTTACAATTAAATTCGGGTATCTGCGCTGTATTGCGCTGACGATAGCACCGGCTGGGAGCAATTCATCGGGCAATACATTCATATACTCCAAAGCCAGCTCACAAGTTTGGCCTTCTAATCTTGAAATCCAGTAATTTATTGTCTCCTGCTTTGGTTTGTTGCCCGAAAGCAGAATGTTTTGTGCATCAGCAAAAAATTGCCATACTTCCGGCATCATCGGATTATTAAAATTAGCCGTATAAACACCTTCGAAATTCTCCAAAAAATTTGGGTCATTGCCGGCGTTTTTAACCATTGCAAAAAAGTATTCGGAGCCTTCCTTGATATTTCCGAGCAGATTGTCATTTAAAACTGCCGGTATAGTAATTGATTTTCCTGCTTTCAGCGTATTCCTGGGCAGAACATCAATAATATCCAA
>CAZYWY010000437.1:0-1909 GCA_964651605.1 uncultured Pirellulales bacterium
ATTGACCAATCTCCGCCGGCAAAACTTATGCAACTGGAGCAGCTTCAACAAACGCTCGCTGCAATCGAACGACTAAATAAAAACTCAAGAGAGATTATCATAATGCGTTATATACAAGATACCCCCTACGAAAATATCGCCGCAAAGCTGGGCAAGACACCTCATCAGGTTCGGGCCTTGTGTCATAAGGCTGTTGGACGTTTAAGGGATGTTCTTGATGCCGACCACGGTGTTAGTTGTGAAAGGAAGAAAGAAAATGTCGAAACTGAATGAAAATGAAATATTCGCTCGCCTGAAAGAATTATCAAAAATCGAGCCGGACAGCGTGGCAACCGGACAAGCCATTCAAAAAATCCGTACGCTCCTTATGAAAGACCAGGATGAGCATGTCCAGCCGCTCGTAAGCTCAAGAAAAGCACTTTTTTCCATTGCCTTAGCAAAATTCGCCGCTGCAGCGATTATATTCGTCGGTTTTGGATTTTTGGCCGGAAGACTATCGGCATCGAAACCAGCGGATATGGAAAAAATAAAGGTTGCACTGGAAACCTCATTAAAACCATCGCTCGAATCAGCCATTAAACAGGATGTGCTCCAGCAACTTCAGGACAGATTGGATTCTGCCTTAACTGCCAACAATGCCGCTCTCAAACAGGAAATCCAGCAGCAGCTTAGCCTGGATTTGAGTAACCTGACATCGCAAACACTCGCTGCCTGCCGAACTATTAACGACCAGCGTTTCAGGGATACCATTGATTTAATCGAGGCAGCCCGGCAGCGTGACAGACAGCAGGTCGAGACAGCACTGACTCAAATTCGTCAGCAAACAACGAAATTCGGCACCGGCCTTGTCGCTGTTGCTGCACAAACGGATGAAATATTACGAACAAAAGAAAAATGAAAGGATAGTAATATGAAAACTTCAACTCATACCAATTCAAATAAATTTCTGCTCCCGGCTAGTCATTGCGAGGCCATCGCAGATGGCCGTGGCAATCTAAATACCGGCGATTTGAGATTGCTTCGCTGCGCTCGCAATGACATCCAAAGCGCACTTATTAAATACAATTGGTATCACCTAATTATTATTTTTGCCGTTATGATTTTGGCAACAGTAAATTCTGCCCCCGCCCAGAACGCTATTGTACAAGAAACAAGACCAGCGACACTCACTATTTCCGGCAGGGTACATCTTGGAACTGCCTCAAATAAGGGTCTCGAAGGCGTTGAAATGGTAGGCCTGCCTGGCAATCCGGTTACTGATTCCAATGGTTATTATAAAGCTGTTGTTCCTTCTGGATTCACAGGTACAGTTCAACCTCGCAAGGAAGGTTATATAATCAAAAGTGGTAAGCTTTATACCAATATCTCTTCAAATCAAACGGACCAATACTATATAGCAGAAATTGCTACTTTTACTATTTCCGGGAATGTTGGTGTTGCCGGCGTGCAAATGCGCGGTTTTCCCGGTAATACTGTAACCGATATTCACGGCAATTACAGTGTTGCAGTTCCTTATGGCTGGAGCGGCACTGTAACACCAACACCAACCAAACCAGGTTACAAATTTGAACCTTCCTCTAGAGCTTTCACAAAAATCACTTCTGATAATGTTAATCAGGATTTTGTACCAGTAGCAATACCAACAGCTTCACAGGCAAACGCTGCTGCTCGAAAGGTAGTTGTTATTCCAGATTCTCAAGCGAAAGCGGGAGATTTTGCTGCAACGACGGAAGATGTCAGGGTAATGCTCCATATCTTAGACCAGAAACTTATCGACGAGCCAAGCTCGATTCGCGGGATTTTGACGGATTATGGTGACATCTTCGGCAGGGAAAATCTCTCCTCGAAGGCGATTTATATCCAGGGCTATGGAGTTTTATTCCTGATGGAGGTAAATTTCCCGCTTGTT
>CAZYWY010000438.1:0-1899 GCA_964651605.1 uncultured Pirellulales bacterium
GAGCCTGTCGTAGTGCGGTATTCCGATGCAATTCGGCAGGACCCCACCTGGCTGGCTCAGGTGCCAATCGCCAATGGTGCAGGCGTTATCATTCCCGCATCTTCAATTTGTCATATTGAGGAAAAAACCAATGTCAACGAGCTGGCACGTGAAAATCAGCAGCCGCTCGTATCGGTAACGGCGAATATAAGCGGACGCGACCTCGGCAGTACCGCAAAAGATTTGCGGGCAAAACTTTCATCACTTTCATTACCTTCTGCTGTGAGGGTGGAACTGGCCGGTCAGGTAGAAAGCCAGGGGAGAGCTTTTAGCAATTTGATGCTGGTGCTGACTCTTGCTATCGGATTGATATTTCTTTTGCTGGTTATGCAATTTCGTTCTTATCGTCTGCCGCTGGTTATCTTTTTAGCAATGCCATTTTCACAAATTGGTGCTTTGCTTGCACTTCGCTGGACACATACCGAATTGAATATCTCAGCTTTTATGGGTCTGATTTTATTGATAGCCCTTGTGGTAAAGAACGGTATTATCCTGATAGAATATACAGAGCAGTTGTGCCAGGAAGGGACGAAGAACATTATCGAAGCGTTGGCGGTAGCAGGCAGAACCAGATTGAGACCTATTTTAATGACTTCTTTAACCACGATTATAGCATTGTTCCCATTAGCATTAAATGTAGGTTCCGGCGCAGAGCTTCAGCGGCCTCTGGCAATAGCTGTTATCGGAGGCCTTTCAATTTCAACCATTTTTACTCTGATTGTAGTTCCAACCGCTCATGTTTTGTTGGGTGGTTATGAAGGAAGTATTCATTGATTAAAAGAAAAAACTGATTATGAAAATCCATTGTTTTAATCCTTTATTGTTGATATTTACTATCGCAGGTGTATGGTTATCAGGTTGCACCGGCTATTCACCACAGAAGCCTCAGTGGAAACCTCTGGATACTTCAACACTGACCGAACCATTAACTCTCGAAAAATGTCTGCAACTTGCCCGGCAGAACGATATACAAGTCGCTCAGTGGAAAGCACGATTGAATATAGCCGATTCCGAACTGCTCAGTGCGAAAGAGTTGCCCAATCCGTCATTAGGACTTGTTTGGGATGATGTCGGCCTGCACGATGAAGAAGGGGTTAATATTTCAAGCCTCGAATACGGTCTGTCTTATCCGATATTTTTCTGGCTGCCGAGGGGCAACAAAATTGCAGCAGCCAGAGCAAATCGTCAGGCTGAGGTTGAGAGGGTACTCTCTGAACAGCGGCAGTTGACAGTTGAGATTGCATCGGCCTATTTCGGCCTGATTGCCGACCAGCGGAAAGTGCAGCTTTCGGAAAATCTGCTTCAGCTTACGGCTGAATCAATGCGCCTTGTAAGCAAACAAAAAGAACTGCAAATGGTCTCCGATTATGACCTCGACCGCATACGGGCAGAGCAGCTCAAGGCCGAAAGTGACCTTCTCGATGCCCGCAGCCAGTTGCGTCTGGACCAGCTTGCCTTTGCGTTTGCCCTCGGTGCTGACAGGCCATTCTATCCTGTCGTGGTCGATTGCAATGACATAATTATCCAGTTGCTTAACGATGTTGTTTCGGATTCGAATATTCCGGATTCTATTATCCAGCAGGCTCTGCAGGCCAGTCCTGACTGGAAAGCCAAACAGGCAGCCGTTATTGCGGCACAGGAACATCTGAAGGTGGAGAACCTCAACGCTGTACCTTTGGCAAATTCTTCTGTTTCAGGCGGGCCAAAGGATACACCGGAAGGCTGGGGCAGCATATTCTCTTTTGAAATCCCGTTCCCGCTGTTCAACTGGAATCGCTCAGGCATTGCCAGAGCCAAAGCGGAGCTGGCAGCCGCTCAGGCAGAACAGGAAAAAGCCCGGCGGGATACTGTCGCCGCTGT
>CAZYWY010000439.1:0-1889 GCA_964651605.1 uncultured Pirellulales bacterium
TTCCCGCTCAATGGTCGTTATCAGAGCCTCAATTTGTTCGAGCGAATATTTATTAAATCGCTTCAGTTCCGGCGGAGTTCTGGTTTTAAAGGTCGGTGTTTTTGGTTTTATATTCTGTCTTCTGTATTCTGTATTCTGTATTCTATTTTCTATATTTTTCCGCACGAGCTGCTCATACTGCGTATAAGCATGCCTGCCTGTGATGAAAACCGTCCTGCCAAAGCATTTCTCTGCCGATTCATCCATCCCGACAAACAGCAGCCTATCTATAATGGTATCCAGAAAATACCGGTCGTGGCTGACAACAATAATTGTCCCTTTATAATCGGCCAGCGCCGCCTCCATTGCGCATCGGCTGGCAATATCGAGGTGGTTTGTCGGCTCATCCATCAGCAGCACATCTGGCTCGGATAAAACCAGCTTGCACAACATCAGGCGGTTTCGCTGCCCACCGCTCAACTCTCTGCACAGCTTATAACAATCGTCACCTGTAAAAAGAAACGCCCCCAGCCGATTGCGTGCCTGCTCCGATGTCAGCGCCGGATTTGCAATAAGCGCTTCTTCAAGCACGGTACGGGATGGCTCCAGCACATCGCCGTGCTGGTCGAGATAGCCGATGCGAAGGTTTCTGCCCAGGCGTATGCTGCCCGAAGAAGGCTCGATTTCGCCCAGAGCCAGTTTCAGCAAGGTGGTTTTGCCCGTGCCGTTAGGTCCTGTTATTCCGATGCGCTGCCCCCGAAGCACATCGAATGTCAGATTCTCAAATAAAACCAGTTTATCGAATGATTTGTTGAGATTTTCACATCGCAGGATTAAGTCGCTGCTTTTATCATTATTGCTGAATGAAAAACTAATCGTTTTTTCCGTTGTTGGCTTTTCGAGAAAATCGGGGTGAGCTTTGAGCAGGCGTCTTAATCGTGTCTTTCTGCCGCGTGCGGTCTTGCGCATACCTTCCTGGTCTTTGTTGCGGGCGATAAAATCCAGCGTCCGCTCGACGAACTCGGCCCGCTGCTGGTACTGGCGTTCCTGCTGCAGCCGGAGAGTTTCGCTTGTCGCAACATAATTACTGTAATTGCCTTTCCAGACGGTTGCCTGCCCTGCTTTGACTTCGATAATTTTGCAGGCGATTTTATCCAGCAGACGCCTGTCGTGGCTTATGACCACAGCGGCGCCGTCATAACCTGCCAGGTAACGCTCCAGCCATTCTGTTCCTTGAATGTCGAGGTGGTTGGTCGGCTCATCCAGAAGCAGCAGGTCGGTCGGCGGCATCAGCACCTGTGCCAGTCCGAGCCTGGAAAGCTGCCCGCCGCTCAGGGCGGAGGTTTTGACATTGTGAAGATGCTCTTCAAAGCCCAGTCCCGCCAGGGTCGTCAGGATTCGCCTGTGATAGGAATAGCCGCCGGCAGCTTCAAATTCGTGGCTCAGCCGGTCGTATTGTTTCATCTTCGCATCAAGCGCATCACCGCTAAGAACCGACATCTCGGAAGATACCAGCGTAATTTTCTGCTGAATTTTAAATATTTCCTCAGCGCCGGCGTGCATAATTTCAAGCACTGTTCGGTCGCCGTCGAAGGTTGCCCCCTGCGGCAGATAGCCGATGCGCAGCCCCTTCTTTTTGTACACCCGGCCTATATCGGGCTGAACCTGTGCGATTATCAGCTTCAGGATTGTGCTTTTGCCTGAGCCGTTCATACCGACCATCCCGACCTTTTCTTTCGGATGAAGCTGGAGATTGAACTTGTCCAGAACAACAACCGGCCCGAAGGCTATATGAATATCATTTAACTCTACAATCGACATCTCAGTATATTACTCGAAATTGTCATTCCCGCAAAAGCGGGAATCCACTGCTTCGATAAATTACTGGATACCCGCCTGCGCGGGTATGA
>CAZYWY010000440.1:0-1887 GCA_964651605.1 uncultured Pirellulales bacterium
GAGCGGCCCTGTTTCACTGGCAGTCAGCGTCACCTCCTTGTCGCCGTCGATAAGCTGTATCGTCCGGCCCAGGGGAGAGGGGGTATATTTTACGATAATATCGAGAAGCTCGGTTATGCCGATTTCTTTTCGGGCATTGGTGAAAACAATCGGTACGACAGTGCCGGTCTTGATTGCCTTGACAAA
This sequence comes from uncultured Pirellulales bacterium, assembly GCA_964651605.1. GTDB lineage: Bacteria > Planctomycetota > Phycisphaerae > Sedimentisphaerales > Anaerobacaceae > JAFGPS01. Next base: position 187 of record CAZYWY010000440.1, read on the forward strand.
AGCCTCAGATATTTTCTCCTTTGAGATTTCCTCGGAAGCCAGATATTTTTCCATCAGTTCATCGTCGGCTTCGACGATACTTTCGAGCAGCTCAGTATGAGCCTGGGCAACGCTCATCAATGGTGAATTGCCGGTCTGGTTTTCGATGCAGTCGAGCACCGAGGCCTTATCATCGCTGGGCAGATTGGCACATCGGCACCGCGAGCCGAAAGTTGCCTGAATATTCTTCAATAATTCAGGGAAGTCTGCGTTTTCCGCATCCATTTTGTTAATAACGATGATTTTTGGCATACCGGCCTGGCCGGCCAGCTCAAACATCTTGCGGGTGTTGGTCTCTATGCCCGCCTGTGCGCCAATGACGATAATCGCAGTTTCGACAGCCGGTATAGCCATAATAGACGGCCCGACAAAATCAGGATAACCAGGTGTGTCAATAATGTTAATAAGGATGCCTTTATAATTCAGATGTACCAGTGCCGACTGGATTGAGTGCAAATGCTCTTTCTCCTCATCGTAGTAATCACAGATGCTTGTCTTGTCATCGACGCTGCCCAGTCTGGTTGTTGTGCCGGTTTTATGTAAAATTGCCTCAGCAAGGGATGTTTTGCCGCTGCCGCCGTGTCCTAAAAGAACAACATTACGAATTTCATCAATATTGGCCATTTCTTACCTCGTATTTCGTATCTCGTCGCCCGTATCTCGAACAACGAGTTACGAGATACAAACAACGGACTCAATAAGCTATATAATTTTGCGATAAAAGACAAGAGTTTTTTTGAGTTTATCCTTATAACAGGGCTAATGAGTTGATGAGTAGATGGGTGGATGAGTAGATGAGTTTAACCGGAACATTAATTGGCTTTGTTTTTTCAAATTCATTCTGTATTCTGTGTTCTGAATTCTGTGTTCTGCCTTTTAATACCGATTCTGATTATTAAGTGCAATGAGCATTTTCATCCCGGCTTTCTTAAAGCCTCTAACAAAATGAGTCCTTTTGTTGTGGCACGGCCATCTTGGCCGTGCAAACACGGGCTGGAAGCCCGTGCCACTACTGATTTTGTTAGAGGCTCTTAATATGACACTTCTGATTTAAGTATGGTGTCCCAATCCTGTTCGGCACTTGAATTACTTTAACAATTTTCATAAGGCGACTTTAACAAATCTGGGACACCATCTCATTTTATTCCCAAATTCAAAAATGGAAGAAGAATCCTTACATTTATAGTTTATAACGGCCGCTGCCGGATTATAGCAAAATCTGAACGGCAACAATAGAAAAAAGTCAGTAGTCAGGGATCAGGGGTCGGTAGTCAGTAGTCAGAAATCAGTTGATGGTCTAAATGCTGAACCCTGAAACCTGACCCCTGACCGCTGAAGAAATTTTTAAAAATTCTCAAAATTTCAGTCCCGTAGGGTGTGCACCGCACACCATATCGAATTAAGATGAACGTTGTGCCTTGCACAACCTACCATAAATTTACGTTGAGTGGTTCTTGCCCCACCGATTGTTCTGATTATATTTTTAAAAAACTTCCCATAAAATTCTCAAAATTTCAGTTGACAATAAAATGTGGTGTTTGTAATATAGAAAACATATATGAATATAGAATTTAGAATACAGAATATAGAACACCGAAAACAGAACTCAGAACACAGAATTTTTTAGCCCTGCCATTCATTGGCAGGGTTTTTAGTGGGAAA
>CAZYWY010000441.1:0-1882 GCA_964651605.1 uncultured Pirellulales bacterium
TTGCCATACTACTACTGAGGCATCAAGAGAGGTTATTGGCAGAATATTCTTTGAGAAATGCTCATCGAGTAATTCGCAACGGTCGGGTCGGTTTCTAAGTGCGTCAGCGAAGTATCTGCTTATACGGTTTTGGTGAATCCCAAGAAGAATCTCGGCGTCATAAGCTATACGGGTAATTCGTTCGAGGCCTGCCTCTATATTTCCGCTCAAGCATGACCAAATAAGCTCAGGAGCAATCTCTGGTTTTTGCGAAAGGACCTTGGCCGCAAAGGCGGCAGCGGGTATGTCCGGCTGCGGCGGCAGGACCATACCATCAGATAACAGCATTGCGTTGCTGAGGATATCCGACATGTCTTTTCCCTTCGGCAGGCCGAGTTGAAGCTCTTTAGTATTGGCGAGTTCTTTCACACGTTTGCTGCTGAGTTCACCTGCCAATGCTGCTATAGCCAGCACACGAGCAAAGGCATTTTTGTCCTCGATTTTTTGTTCCTGGGCAGACTGATGCAGACGAACAATCTCCCTTTCAGCAAGAGAGTCGATGACCTCCGGCCCGGTATAGCCAAATACGTTCTCCTCAGGATGGATAGCACTTTGGACGGCTGCCGCAACGATAAACAGGGCACGCTGGTTTGCTTCAGCCTGATTTAACCATTCAAGCAGGTCGTCTTCGGAGACCGGAAGAGGTGTTGACTTAAATATCTCGGCGGCGTTTTCCTGTGCAGAACAAAAGACATCATAGGCAGGCCGTTCATACATCCCCCTGAGAACGATGGGCACTGTGTCGAGCAGCGTCATTGCGTTGTTGTCGGCGATTACCTGCTCCCAGCGTTCGATTGGCTGTCGGCTTAAAAACAGGACTCTAAGGCGACCTAACTTTTCGGATTGTTCGATTCCTGCAAGGTCGCGGAGCATCTCGCCTACGCCGCTGAGGTGCTGCTCAGGATAGTCTATAACCAACAATGTTCCCTTTTTCTTGAGAGGAAACTGCAAGGGTTTTCTAAGATTGAGAAAACCGGCAGCCCAATCTTCGTCTCGTAGTGTATTTGCAAATTGTGCTGCCAATCGGCTCTTTCCCACGCCACCCTCTCCCGTGAGAAATTTTATTGAGAGGGGGTGGTTACTATTAGCCCATCTGGACAACTCAGCTATTTCAGCATCGCGTCCTGCAAAGTCAGATATAGACATATGCCAGCTTAATAGAGCAAAAACCGTTGGATTTTCCGGCAGCTTTTGCCAGGGGATAGAAAGCTCAATCGGTGGCCCCTGAGGTGGTTGCTCGCCCCTTGGAATGGTAATGCCAATGGCTGTAATTGAAGGTCCGAATTTGGTGCCTGTAACTGACAACAAGTTAAAAGACATTTGAATAAGCCTCCTTAAAATAGAAAAATGATTGTACTCATTTGTTACCAAAATAGTCAACAAATATCTCACTAAAGCAAACATTATCTATGAGTTATTATCAGCTTTCAAAGACTTGACAGATGGGAGTTTTTGACGTTAAATCTTACTTTAGCAATAATACTGTAATACGATAGGACGGTGCAAAATGAAAAAACTGTGGGTAAATGTTGTGCTGTATAGAAAAGAGCTGGCCATCGCTGTGCTGGAAAGCGGAGCGGAGGCACTCGTTCTGCCGGATGGCGAAAGTGGAAAGGCTGTAGAGGTTAAAAAGTACTTGATATTTACCTAAGTTTATAATACTGTATTACAGTATGAGAATAGAAAGTAGTATTCATTTGCCACAAAATCTGCCATAAAACCGGCTTTGTGGATATATGGTCTTTTGTAAGTTACTATAAATAAAATAGTTGCGGGCGTAATTCAGCGGTAGAATGTCAGCTTCCCAAGCTGAAAGTCGCCGGTTCGAATCCGGTCGCCCGCT
>CAZYWY010000442.1:0-1872 GCA_964651605.1 uncultured Pirellulales bacterium
CCCGATTTTTTGTTCTATGCTGGAAAGCTGGTAAATAAGGCAAATTTATATGAGCGAAATTGAACTGTACGACACCACGCTTCGCGATGGTATGCAGGCTGAAGGCGTCAGTTTTTCCCTCGAGGATAAGCTGGCAGTCGCGAAATGCCTCGACGACATCGGTGTCAGTTATATCGAGGGCGGTTATGCTGCATCGAATCCGAAGGAGATGAATTTTTTCATTGAAGCTGCTAAATTGAACCTGAAAAATTCGACGATTGTTGCATTCGGCAACACCCGAAGGGCCGGCTCAACCGTTTCGGACGACCCTTCGCTCGGTGCAATATTATCCAGCGGGACATCCGCAGCTACTCTGGTCGGCAAAGCCTGGGATATGCACGTAACAAATGTGCTGGGCTGCTCGCTCGATGAAAATCTTGCAATATGTTCTGATTCGGTCAAGTACCTTAAAGGCAAAGGGCTAAAAATATTTTTTGATGCCGAACATTTTTACGACGGATATAAAGAGAACCCGCAATATTCGATGAAGATTCTGTCGGCGGCAGCCGAGGCCGGAGCTGATACGTTGGTTCTTTGTGATACAAACGGCGGTTCTTTGCCCGGCGAAGTCTATGACATTACCAAAGCTGTATGTGAGAAATTTAGTCTTGTTACTACTGGTATTCATACTCACAATGATACCGATTGTGCCACAGCTAATGCTCTTGCTGCTGTCCGTGCCGGTGCAAGGCACGTCCAGGGTACAATAAACGGGCTGGGAGAGCGATGTGGAAATGCAAATCTCTGCGTGTTGATACCGAATCTTGCCTTCAAGTTGGGTTTTGCGGTTCTTGACAAGGAAAAAATCAAGATGCTAACTGAGGTCTCCCGCTATATATTCGAGATAGCCAATCAGACGCCTGTGATGAATATGCCTTATGTAGGAGAAAGTGCATTCGCCCACAAAGGCGGCCTGCATATCGACGCTCTGCGCAAAAACAAACGCACTTATGAGCATATTTCACCGGATTGGATAGGCAACGAAAGAAGGTTTTTAATTTCCGAATTGAGCGGCAGGTCCACAATTCTCGACAAACTTGATAAAGCAAAAATAAGCCAGGATAAAGAACTGGCAAAGAATATTCTACGCAGGGTGCAGGAGCTTGAGAATCAAGGCTATCAATTTGAAGCTGCCGAAGCAAGTTTTGACCTGCTGGTCAAAAAAATAATGGGTACATACAAACCTTCTTTTGACCTGATTAAATATCATATAACAGTAGAGAAACGTGCCGATGGTGGAATGATAACTGAAGCGACGGTCAAACTGAAAGTCGGGGATACAATTGAACACGTCGTCGGCGAAGGTGACGGCCCGGTCAATGCTCTCGATGCAGCCCTGCGAAAGTCGCTGGAGAATTTTTATCCGAGTCTGCGGCAGGTGCATTTGTTTGATTATAAAGTTCGCGTGGTAAATGCAGGGGCCGGCACTGCTGCCAAAGTCCGTGTTATAATTGAATCACGGGACAAACATTCGATATGGGGTACGGTCGGCGTCTCCGAAAATGTCATTGAGGCATCCTGGCTGGCACTTGTGGATTCGGTCGAATATTGGCTGCAAAAAGATACTGACCAGTGTTAAGCGTTCAGCGTTTAAAATCCAGGCTCAGGTTTATTTTGTATTCTTTTTTTGACGATGAAAAAAATGACAAATGAAACCGACGAACGCTTTATGAAGCAGGCGCTCGAGCAGGCGAAGAATGCCCAGGAGAATGGTGATGTGCCTGTCGGAGCCGTTATTGTATATGAAAATCAAATCATTGCCCGTGCCTGCAACCAGAAAGAGTTGCTTCACGACCCGACCGCCCACGCAGAAATCATCGCTCTGACTCAGGC
>CAZYWY010000443.1:0-1854 GCA_964651605.1 uncultured Pirellulales bacterium
AGAGTTTTTCTGACGCCGAGAATATCAAGAAAATCAAAAACCGCCCGGGTAAATTGCTCTGCGGTAACGGTGCAAGTCAGTCCTGAGATTGTTCCCGAAATACCGAGCATTTGGCGCAGTTCAAGCAAAGGCCTGAGAACTTTGTCACGAATCAGATTTATTTGCTGCTGGTCGAATTCCTTGTCATCTGCTGCAAAATGCCAAGGCTGTTCCGTCTGCCAGTCCCCCTGCGATATGCCAAAAGCGATACAATAATTTTCCAGCAGGTCAATCTCAAATCGCTCAACAGGCAGAAGGTCGGTTTTCAGGTATGTGAAGATAATACTGTTTGAAAAGTTGCCGGCAGCGATTTGCAAGGCCGATGATATAAGACGGGCAACAGGATGCTGTTTCAGCGATTTGCGTCTGTCGATAAAAAACGGGATGCCATAGTCACTGAAATACGCCGCCACGTAGTCCCTGTATCTGTCAATGTTCGATGCGATAACCGCAATGTCACGATATCTATATCCGCCATTTCTGACCATTTCCAGTATCCGCCGGGCAACGAACTTCACCTCCGCCCGCTCATTCGGGGCTGAATATACACAGATATTTTCAGCCGATTCGAATCGAAGAGCATCGGGGCTGAAAATATACTGCTCGATATATGCCAGTTCAGGACTTGACGAGAATCTAACTGCCTTTTTCAGAATTACCGGCTCAATCAGCGGCAGTTTGTTTGCCCTGATGATTTCGATAAGGCTGCAATATGTCTGTTCGGTCGGATTTGCCAAATCAATAACAGAGCCGTCGAGACACAAGGCTATATAAGCCTGGTCGCAGACCTTAAGCAGCTCGATAAGCATTACAAGCTCGGACTCGGTAAAACCTGCGAAACCATCCATCCATATTTTTGCACCTTTGACAAAATCAGCATTCCTGACAGCGGCACAGGCAGTGTCAAGCTGGGTATCAGGGTCAAAAAAATCTTCCGTAACAAATTTGATGTACTCTCTGAGAACAAGTCCGATGTCGGCAAACTTCAAAGCCGTCAAATTATTCTCTGCGTCTTTTTTCAGCTCACCAAGCAGCCGGTCTATGTCATCCAGGTTCTTGGCATACTGATTCAATTCGGTAATTGTCTGTGCGATTTGCTGTGATAATCCGGGGCTGACCGCAGATGAACCGAAAATTTTTAGATTATTTATATTATCGCACAAAATCTTGTGGATCACCATCCCCCTGCCGATGCTCGAGAGCGAGGGTCTGGCAGTATTTTTACCCAGCAGCAAATATTGCAGCCGGTCGAACGACAGGACATTCAGCCTGTGGTAGCCTGCAATCCTGCCATCAGCCAGAATTGACCTCTCAGCCTGGTAGCTGGCCTGTTCCGGCACCAGAAGAATCAACGGCTGGTCGTTCTGCCCTGCCAGCTCATTGATTATTACCTTTATGCAACAACTGGTCTTGCCCGTGCCGCTTCTGCCAAGTATAAACTGCACCGCCATATTATTCGTCGCTCGTCGCTCGTGAAGCGTATCTCGTATTTCGATTCACGCTCTGTTTCGAGTCACGTAGGGTGGGGCTTGCCCCACCATTAAATTAATTTGAATCGGTGGGCTAAAGCCCACCCTACACTACTAAGGGTGGCGAGGAGGGTCAGGTGGATTGGATTGTTAGACATTCGTAATTTTACTCTGTTCCAAATCCTTGGAGTTTTATTCCTTTTGCTTCCATAAATTCCCAAAGAGCGTCCATTTTTGGTTGCTTTACAAGATATTTTCTATTATCCATAGTGTAAATAGTCAACCAACCGGTGTGATACTGTTTACCACCTTGAATTTTTTCTTGTAATAAGATATTTTTTACTCT
>CAZYWY010000444.1:0-1849 GCA_964651605.1 uncultured Pirellulales bacterium
GGCGAGCCTTTAATTTCTCTGATAATCCCTCCAGCCTCTTGACTTCCGCCAGCCGGTTCTGTCAGAAATTTTATATATTTATTTTTAGAGCTAAACTCGGATGCCCCTGTGATTTGGCGCAGTGCCACTTTACGCACAACCCTGATTGAGTGAGCAACCAGAAGCGATGAAAGTACGAGCATAATCGCACAATGCCCCGGCCAGAAAAAGGTAAAACCCGGAATCGGCGAAAGCATTGTAGCGGTGTTGAGAGTGATAGCTCCATAAGGATTAAAGTAGAGCAGGAACATCAATTCAGGAAACCGGCTTAACTGACTTGCCGAATTTCCAAATACAGGGATATATAACCATCGGGAGTGAAAAAAGGCACCGATTAGCAGCGGCATAAACAAAAATAAAACTCCGAGACTGAACAGCGTCTTGATAATAACGACGTAAGCGTGACGGTTGCTGATTGAAAAATGCAGACTAAGCGCGCCGGCGAAAATTGTAGTAGTCAAAGTGATACAAAGACTCGAAATGATATATCCCCAGGGGACACCGCCGAAAATACGAACTACAGCCAGCAGAGGTACGCTAACAGCTATAAGCAGGATAATTTGCAGGAGCTTACTGAAAAGTTTTCCCATAACAATCTGGAAACCGCTTATGGGAGTCGTCATAAGCACACCGAGCGTGCGATGATATATTTCGTCGCTGATGGAATTGCTCAGCATAATAACCGCTATAAGATGTGTAACTACAAACTGAAAAGTCACTATGGTTGTAACGATGGTCTTGCCTGCAAAGGCCATTCGTGATTTCTGAAATGCTATAGAACCCCGTATTTCCCCTATGGACATCCAGGTTATCGCAACGAAAACAGTCAGAAGCACGACATAGAGAAACCGCAGGACATAGTTTCTTCTTCGCCTGCTGGAGACTCGCAGCTCCTTGCTGAAGATAGGTCCCATCAGCAGGACAGGATTCAACAAACCGGCGAATATCTTTGTTCGTGTTTCAGCCATACCAGCCTTTTATCCGGGAAACACACCGACAGAAATCACTCTGCATTAATGAACAACACCTTTTGTCAGTTGCATAAAAGCATCATCGAGCTTCAACTGTTCGGGTGTAATAGCTATGACATCAAAATCAGCCTTTACCAAAGCTCTGGCGATAATCCCGTCACAATTCTGGCCGTCGCAGAAAGTAACAGAGATATAGTCACCTGATACCTGTACCTGACTGATTTGAGGCAAGGCCGAAAGTAATTCCACAGCCTTATCCTGATTGGCGCCGACCTTTACCCTGACTTTACTCTGGATTCCCAGCTTGGGGCGAATCTCATCCATTGTGCCGCTGAAGACCAGCCTGCCATGTTCGATAATGCCGATACAGTCGCAAATTTCCTCAAGTTCGCTGAGTATATGGCTGGATACCATAATGGTTTTGCCCATTCGCTTAAGCTCTCGCAGCAGTTCTCGCATCTCGATACGTGCACGCGGGTCAAGCCCGCTGGCAGGTTCATCGAGAATAAGTACCCTGGGGTCGTGAATTAAAACCCTCGCAAGACCAAGTCGCTGCTGCATACCTCGTGACAGGCTGTCAACGGTAGCTGCCCGCTTTGACTGCAGGTCGGTAAGCTCAAGCACTCCCTCTACGATTGATTTGCGCTTTTGTCGTTCTATACCGAAAGCAGCTGCAAAAAACTCCAGATATTCAAAAACCTTCAAATCATCATAGACTCCCATAAAATCGGGCATATACCCGACTATTTTGCGTACCTTTTTGCCTTGCCTCGTAACATTCAGGCCGTTTATAAAAGCACTTCCTCTCGAAGGTTCCAGTAAGGTTACAAGTATGCGCA
>CAZYWY010000445.1:0-1837 GCA_964651605.1 uncultured Pirellulales bacterium
AGTATCAAAATATTTGATTCCAACTTCAATGTGGAGGCACAAAATAGAATAGGATATATGCCGGAGGAGAGGGGTTTGTATCGCAAGATGACTGCACGCAAGGTTCTGGCATATTTTGGCGCGATAAAAGGCATGGAAAACGATGCTATCGACCGGAGTGTTATTGACTGGCTGAAGCGAGTCGATTTGGCTGACTGGGCGGACAAGAAGGTGGAAGAGCTTTCACGAGGTATGCATCAAAAGCTGCAATTTGCGGTGACAGTCATTAACAATCCTGAGCTTATCATTTTGGACGAGCCTTTTTCCGGCCTTGACCCTTTAAATCAGGAATTGCTAAAAAATCTTCTTTTACAGATGCGAAGTGAAGGTAAAACAATAATTTTTTCCACGCACGTAATGCACGAGGCTGAGGAACTTTGCGATTATATCCTTCTTGTCAATAAGGGCAAAGCGGTTCTGGACGGTCCTTTACAACAGATTCGCTCACAGTACAGTTCCCAGGTTGTATGCGTTGAGATAGATGGCGATACGAGTTTTATAAAAACTCTGCCAATGGTGACATCTGTGGAAACCAGAGGAAATCAGCTTGAAGTGACACTGGCAGACGGTGACAGTCAGCTATTTCTACGAACATTAATTGAACATTCAAAAGTCAGAAGCTTCAATGTAAAAATGCCCTCTTTGCATGAGATATTCATCAAGGTCGTTGGAGAAAAAAATGCCGAAAATCCTTAAAATTGCACATCGCGAATTCACTGAAACGGTTAGGACTAAGACGTTCATTATCAGCCTGTTAATCACACCGTTTATAATCGGGGCAATCGTACTGATAAATAATAAAGTTACCAGCAGCATTGCAGGACCTCGACCGCCAAAGAGTATAATAGTTACAGATTTAACAGGGCAGTTATCAAATGGGATTAAAGACTCCTTTGACCAATACAATAAATATAATCAGGACAGACAGATTCTTCTGACAGAGTTGCGAGAAGACCAAAACCAGGATATTGACATCAAAGACAAGGTGCGTAACGGTAAACTGGATGCGTATTTTGTTCTCGACAAAGACAGTATCGAAGGAGCTGGTAAGATTCATACTTATTCGCGAAGCTCAAAAATATCCGATATCAGCTTCATATCAATAGTAGAAGGCCAGCTAAACCGTACCATAGTCAATAAGAGGTGTGAATTGCGTAATGTCTCTCCAGAGCTGCTGGCAGAGCTTCGCCGCAATGTGCCTGTCGAACGAATAGATATTTCATCGACTACCTCTGAAAAACAAAAAGACCAGGGTAAGCAAATGATTAACATGATGGTTCCATTTTTCTTTATGTTTATGATTTTTATGGGAATTTTCGGTCACGGCCAGCAGATGCTAACCAGTATTATCGAAGAAAAATCATCCCGAATTATTGAAGTGCTTCTTTCAGCGGTCAGCCCTTTCCAACTTATGTCGGGCAAAATATTGGGTATTGCAGGGGTCGGTTTTACCGTTATTGCCTTATGGGGTTCAGTAGCGTATGCAACAGCTCTCTGGCAGGGCATAAATATCGCAATTTCTGCCGAGTTGATAATTTGTTTTGTGGTTTATTATATACTCGGATTTCTGCTGTTCAGCTCTATCTTTGCAGCGATTGGCTCGATTTGTAACACCATTAAAGAAGCACAGGGGCTGTTGATGCCAATTTCATTTATACTTATTCTGCCGATGATGGCATGGCCGCTTTTTATGGAAAATCCCGATGGTGCCATTTCTAAAGCAGCTTCTTTTTTCCCGCTTTTAACCCCGATGATAATGATGTTGCGGATTTCCAGCAGCTCGGGAATTTCACTGTTG
>CAZYWY010000446.1:0-449 GCA_964651605.1 uncultured Pirellulales bacterium
CTTTTGCATTTGCCCCAATCAAATATATTATAGCTATGATTGCTCTGGTAAGTCTGGCAGGTATGCCATATCTGGTTCTTATGCCGATTTTCGCAAGAGACATCCTGCAGGGCGGCCCTCACACGCTCGGCCTGCTTATGTCGGCTTCGGGCATCGGTGCTCTGCTCGGCGCTATGTATCTTGCAACCAGAAAAAGCGTCGTCGGGCTGGGTAACACTATGGCGGTAGCTATGGTGCTTTTTAGCGTGGGAATTATTGGCTTGGCATTTTCAACGGTAATATGGCTGTCAATGATTTTCATATTTCTGGCAGGTCTGGGTATGATGCTCCAGACCGCCTCAGGCAACACCATTTTACAAACCATCGTTAGCGACGAAATGCGAGGGCGGATTATGAGCGTATTTATCGTGGCCTTTATCGGAATGGCGCCTTTCGGCAGCCTGCTCGCA
>CAZYWY010000446.1:459-1837 GCA_964651605.1 uncultured Pirellulales bacterium
CCTGCTGATTGGCGGAATCTGCTGCCTGGCAGGGGCAGCACTTTTTGCAAGGAAGCTGCCGGCTCTGGGAAAGATGATTCGGCCTATTTATTTGCAGAAAGGCGTTATCCTCGAAGTTACAGAGGGAATCCAAAGTGCTGCCGAACTGAGCGTCCCGCCGGAAGATTAAAACACAGACCAGGCAATGCGCCGCAATGAAAATTTATTTTGCTCTGGAGACATAAGAGCCGTCCTCAGTGCTAATCCGCAGAAGCTCCCCGATTTCAATAAAAGGCGGAACGCGTGTCCGCAGACCCGTCTCCATAGTGGCGTCCTTCATCTGATTTGTTACCGTTGCCCCTTTTGGCGTAGGCGTGGTTTCAGTAACCGTCAGGTCCACCACCTTCGGCAGTTCCAGCGCGACGATGACGCCATCGTGACACAATGTTGTTACCTGTGTATTAGGCTTGAGGAACTTCATAGAATCGCCTATCATTTCGTTTGATACCGCTAGCTGGTCGTAAGTTTGGTTGTCCATAAATATATGGCCGGTCTTGTCGGAATACAGGTATTCCATATCCCGCCGGTCGAGATATTCCTGCACGATGTCTTCTGTGGAGCGAAGACGTTTTTCGATTATTACGCCGTCGGATATTCTTTTTATTTTTGCCTGCACAAAGGCACGAAGGTTTCCCGGCGTAACGTGTGTCGCCTGGACGCAGATATACAGGGCGCCCTCGAACATTAAGCTCATACCGGGCCGCAGTTCACTTGCCTTCATGCTGTTCTCCTTAATAAACAACGAACGCACAAATAAAACAAAAAAAGACGGCTTTTTATATCCTCTGCATTAAAAATTGTCAAGCGTCAAAATATTAAGATGCCGTTAAATATAGAAGGAAACGATGCGATTCATCGCATACTACATTAACTAATTTTTACGGCTGATGGGGTTTGGATATTTTCTTATAGAGCAGGATGCCGCCGACAGCGATTACAACAACTGCAATCCCAACGGTTGCAGGCAAGACAATGCCAAGCGGCTTTGTCTTTTGAGGCTGGTCCGGCTCTGTAACAAATAAATCCGGACGTTTCTTAATAAAATCTTGAACATCGTTTTTGTCTCTTATAGCACGTTTGGTATATTGACCTTGTGGATACTTAGCTTCCAGTTCATCAATAAGAGAAAGTACTCTTGTAGAATTACCATTAATAATTTCAATAGTTGTAAGGTTATATATTACATTTTCTCGAATTGGAACTCTGTCAGGCAACTGATATGCCATAGAAAGATGTTTGTTAGCAGATTCAACAAGAGGTTCTTTTATTTCACCTTTTTTATACTTCTCTATAAATGCTTCTCCGTCAGTGTATTTATCTTCCAATTCCTCAACTTCTT
>CAZYWY010000447.1:0-1828 GCA_964651605.1 uncultured Pirellulales bacterium
ACACACGAACGGCCGATAAAAAACCGAAAACAATCTCTTTTTACTCATTAAGGTTTAATAAACTGCTAAAACCGACTTTCTCTGTGAGCAACAAACCTGATAAAAAGCCAAAGAACCTTTTTACCAATCCACCACTTTCCCTTCAGGCAGGTTACAGGTATGATATTTGGGCGATTATATGATGACGACTTTAAGCTATAGAAATATAATGAAAAATGTAAGTTCTCTCGAACCTGCCCAAACCTATAAACAGATTGTACTACATTCTCTTCAGGCAGGTTACCGGTATGATATTTAGGTGAATATTATGATGACGACTTTAAGCTATATAAATATAATATATAAATTACAGATTTTCTCGAACCTGCCAAAATCTATTATAATTATATCACATAATCTCAATTATGTCAATAATTTTACGACAAAATTTCGTTTGTTTCTTGAAAATATTAAAATTTTTTCCAATAATCCTTAAACGCTACTAAAGTTAAGACTATATGAATGCCATAAATAACTACGAAGATATAAAAAAGCTGCTGAAAAACCACCAACAGAGTCAGTTGCTGAGGTTCTATGACCAACTGGATAACACCCGGAAGGCAGAACTGCTTGAGCAAATCCGGCTGTTAGACCTGGAAAGAATAGCTCAATTGATAACAGACTATCTTAAAAAACCCGCTTCAACCCAAATATCCAATGAAATAGAACCTGCCTGGGCGTATGAGCATAGCCCGTCTGGCCGGCAGAAAAAGCGTAAATACCTGCAAGCTACAGATTTAGGCAAGAAATTGATTCGCCAGGGCAAGGTCGCTGCCTTCGTAGTGGCTGGTGGACAAGGCACAAGGCTGGGCTTCGACGAACCAAAAGGTAACTTCCCTATTAGTCCCGTGAAACACAAGACTTTTTTCCGCATTTTCGCCGAGACTATTGCCGCAACATCTGCAAAATATAACACCGTATGCCCCTGGTATATTATGGCCAGCCCGCTGAACTACAAACAGACTATAAATATCTTCGCTAAAAATGAATATTTTGGCCTGAAAAAAGAAAACATCTTTATCTTCCAGCAGGGTACTATTCCAAATTTCGATACCGAAGGCCGAATCCTGCTTAGCGACAAGGCTGAAATCGCCTGTTCTCCGGACGGACACGGCGGCAGCATCAGGGCCCTGCAGCAAAGCGACGCCATCGACGATATGAAAAAACGCGGCGTCGAGCTGCTTAGCTACTGGCAGGTTGACAATCCGCTTATTAATATTTTAGACCCGCTTTTTATAGGATTGCACAGCCTCGACAAGGCCGAGATGTCCTCCAAAGCTGTAATAAAAACAGACCCTTATGAAAAGGTCGGCAATTTCTGCCTGGTAAAAGGCAAAGTAACCGTCATAGAGTACAGCGAGTTGCCCGAAGACCTCGCAACCAAACGAAACCCAGATGGTTCACTGGTTTTCCAGCTTGGCAGTATAGGCATCCATCTTATAAACCGTACATACATTGAAAAATTCAGCGCCGGCAGTTTATCTCTGCCATTACACCAAGCTATTAAAAACATCCAACATCTCGACGAAGACGGCAACCGCATCGAAGCACAAGGCGTAAAGCTCGAAAGTTTCATCTTCGACGCCCTGCCGATGACCGAAAAATCCATAATTCTGCAAACGCCTCGCAGCGAGGAATTTGCCCCGACAAAAAATGCAACCGGCACCGATAGTGTCGAAAGCACAAGGAAAATGATGGCCGCTCGTGCCGCCGATTGGCTCAGCGGAGCGGGTGTAAATGTACCGAGAAAGCCGGACGGCTCTGCCGATTGTGTCATCGAAATTGCACC
>CAZYWY010000448.1:0-1810 GCA_964651605.1 uncultured Pirellulales bacterium
TACAGTCGGGCAGTTAAGAGGCAAAAAGCAAAAACAGATTTTGCATTATTTACAGCAGCAGAGGGCTTTTGGAAAAGAATCGGCTGTGGAATTGCAGAATCTGTTGAGCATTTCTAATAGTGGCAAAGAGCCACTTAAAAAACTGGCAGAAAGACAAATCATAAAAACTTATCAAAAGTCTGTTTTAAAATCACTGCCGGCAATTCCACAGGGTTTGTCACTGCCGAGACAGGGGAAAATTACCTTAAATCAGGACCAGCAGAAGGCTCTTGATTTTATCAAGTCGCGCATTGCAGAGAAAAATTTCGGGGTAACTTTGTTGTATGGTGTTACCGACAGCGGCAAGACCGAACTATATATACGGGCTATTCAGGATGTTCTGCAAAAGGGACGAACAGCGATAATTCTGCTGCCGGAAATTGCACTGACCGCTCAGACAGTTCAGCGATTCAGGGACAGATTCGAGAAAATCGCAGTTATGCACTCCGGCCTGAATGCGGCACAGCGAAACTCTCAATGGCAAATGATTAAGTCGGGACAGGCAGATGTTGTCATAGGCGCTCGCTCAGCGGTGTTTGCTCCGCTGGGGAATCTCGGCCTGATTGTGGTTGATGAGGAACACGAGCCAAGCTATAAGCAGGATACAGCCCCTCGCTATAATGGCAGGGATGTGGCGATTAAACGGGCGCAACTGGTAGATGCACATTGCATCCTGGGCAGCGCAACGCCGTCGCTGGAGATGCTCGCCAATTGCCAGAGTAAAAAACATTTCAAGCTCGTGCGTCTGCCCAAAAGAGTGATGAATCTGCCGGCGCCGGAAATGAAGCTGGTTGATATGCGACAAAGCCAGATTACGCAAAAAGGCATTAATCTGCTGAGTGAACCGTTGGCGGAGCAGCTTAAAGCAACCCTCGAAAGAAAAGAGCAGGCAATCCTGCTGTTAAACAGGCGAGGTTACAGCAATTTTATCTTTTGCCCATCGTGCAAGCATACACTACATTGTCGAAACTGCGATGTAACACTGACTTTTCACAAGTCATCTTCTGCTCGTGACGACCGGCTCGATACGATTACCGGCTCGCATATCAAATCAGGCTATGCGATATGTCACTACTGTCTGGCACAAACGCTCGTATCGGAAAAATGTCCCGTTTGCGGCAGGGGACTGGCGATGATTGGGATGGGTTCGCAAAGGCTCGAAGAAGAGCTGGCTGAAAAATTTCCACAGGCTCGTGTAACTCGGATTGACAGCGACTCAATGCTCGGCAAAGACTATTACCGGATTCTGAGCGAATTCGGCAAAGGACATATTGATATACTTGCAGGCACACAAATACTTGCCAAAGGGCTGCATTTTCCAAATGTAACTTTGGTCGGTGTTATAAGCGCCGATACCTGCCTTTATGTCCCGGACTTCAGGGCAAATGAACGGACATTTCAGTTGATTTCACAGGTTGCCGGCAGGGCGGGACGCTCTGCGAAAAAAGGGGTTGTTGTTGTCCAGAGTTTTCTGCCTGACCAGCAGGCGATTCAATTTGCCCTGCGAGGAGATTTCCAGAGCTTTTCTCAGGAGGATTTAAAGCACCGAAAAGCCTGTAATCTGCCGCCTTACTGGCGGCTGGCTGCTGTAATTATGCGGGATATGAGTTACGAAAAGCTGCAAACAGCAGCAGGGCAGTTTCGTCTGCAAATTGATAGGATTATCGAGCGGGAAAATTTGCAGGTCAATATTCGAGGTCCTATGCCTGCTGCAATAAATCGAATCCAGCGTTTTCACCGGATGCAAATAATTATCCAGGCTCCGCAGGCC
>CAZYWY010000449.1:0-1807 GCA_964651605.1 uncultured Pirellulales bacterium
AAAAAAGTCATCCCGAAGGGATTCCACAATTTTGATTTTTGCATTTTGATTTTTAATTTTCTTCTCCTGTTTTCTGTATTTTTTGTTCTGTGTTCTATGTCAGGCTGCACCCGAACAGATAATCCGCAACACGAACCACAGGTAATTAAGACAAAGACCGGAGTTGAGATGGTCGTTATTCCCGCCGGCTGGTTCGAAATGGGCGACGATAAAGGCTCACCAGATGAAAGACCGGCTCATAAGGTATGGCTCAATTCTTTCCTGATGGACAAGTGTGAAGTGCCTCAGGAAGAATTCCGAAAGCACCAAATCTCCGACCCGTCCCATTTCAAGAATCCCAAAAATCCCCTCGAGCAGATGAACTGGTCTGATGCCGCTATGTACTGCAACGACCGTTCTTATGAGGAAGGCCTCCAGGAGTGCTATGATGAAAAGACCTGGGATTGTAATTACCAGGCCAACGGCTACAGGCTGCCTACCGAAGCTGAGTGGGAATATGCCTGCCGGGCCGGAGCGAATACACAGTACAGCTTCGGCAATAACGCACGCAGCCTTGCGGAGTATGCGTGGTTCACACAAAATTCATCGGAAAGAACGCATACTGTCGGCCAAAAGAAACCCAACCAATGGGGACTTTATGACATATACGGTAATGTCGCCGAGTGGTGTAATGACTGGTATCAGAAGGACTATTACAAGAACAGCCCGCAGCGAAATCCGACAGGTCCGGCGAAAGGCAAAGAAAGAGTTTTGCGGGGTGGTTCGTGGAGCTCCACCGCCC
This sequence comes from uncultured Pirellulales bacterium, assembly GCA_964651605.1. Lineage (GTDB taxonomy): Bacteria > Planctomycetota > Phycisphaerae > Sedimentisphaerales > Anaerobacaceae > JAFGPS01. Next base: position 782 of record CAZYWY010000449.1, read on the forward strand.
AGGCCTGTCGCAGTGCGTATCGCTCGAGCGACCCATCCATAGATGATACCTGTCTGTCGAGTGACACTATCGGGTTTCGGTGTGTAAAAAATATTCCGTCCGAAACGGATGTAAATTTACCTAAAATGACTCTTGCGGGGCAAACTATGAACACAGAGAAACCGACAGAGAAATTATATAAAACCGGATTCGTGTTTCACGCTCTTTATCTCGAACACAAGACAACAGCAGACCATCCCGAACAGCCGCAGAGGCTCAGTGCGATAATTGCCAATCTTCAATCAAAAGGGCTTTATTCGCAGTTGCTGCCGATAACGACTTTATCCAACAAGGTGATGATTTATCTAACGTTGATTCACAGCACCAAATATATAGAACGAGTCGAAAGCATCTGTCGTGCCGGAGGAGGTACCCTGGATTCGTCGGATACTCCTGTTTCATCAAAGACTTATGAAGCAGCGGTAACAGCGGTAGCCGGAGTGCTTTCGGCGATTGATGCCGTGATGAAAGGGACGGTACAAAATGCCTTCTGTGCTGTTCGCCCGCCGGGGCATCACGCTCAGAAAGATAAAGCTATGGGATTCTGCATTTTCAATAATGTCGCCGTAGGCGCCGAATATCTTAAGGGCAAGTATAGTCTTCACAGGATTCTCATTGTTGACTGGGATGTCCACCACGGCAACGGAACTCAGGACGCCTTTTATAAAGACCCTGAAATACTATATTTCAGTGTGCATCGGTATCCATTTTATCCCGGCACCGGCAGTGAGTCAGAAAAAGGCGATGGTCCCGGATTAAATCACATTATCAATGTCCCTATGTCTGCCGGGGCGACTGACTCCGACTATATTAAAGTTTTCGAGGAGAAGTTAAAACCTGCGGCAGAGGCTTTTAAGCCGGAATTTGTGCTTATATCGGCGGGTTTTGATGCCCACAGGGATGACCCGCTGGGCGGAATGAATGTTACCGAAGAGGGATACGCCCGGATGACACGCATAGTTAAGCAAATCGCTCAGACCTGCTGCC
>CAZYWY010000450.1:0-1803 GCA_964651605.1 uncultured Pirellulales bacterium
TGCGGAACTGACTCTGAAAACCAACGAGGTTGCCCTCTTCAATTGCCCTGATGAACCTGTTGACGAAATCTTCACAACTGAGAAATTGTATTATTGTATCATTAAACCTTCGAGCTGTCTCGAAGCATACCGCCTGAAGAAGATGGGTTTTGCCCAGACCGGAACTGCCATAGATAAACAATGGATTATATGTATTGCCCGGCGACTGACTTACTGCCACACAGCTTGCGTTGGCGAGCCGGTTGCACGGGCCGACAACAAAATTTTCGAAAGTATAATCGGGATGAAGCCGCAATCCGGGCAGCGAGCGGCGTGTGTCGGTTTCAGCCTTTGCACCGGCAGAAACCTTAAAATCAACTGCGATAAGATGGCCGGTAATCTGCTGGGCGGCACGAGTGAAGCTGTTTTTGCAATTTTCTTTCAGGAACTGAACTGCAGATTCGCCAGGGCAGCCCACCTCCAGCATGCCGCCGTCGAAATACGAGGCTGTAAGCTGGTCGAACCACTTCCGGGCATTTGCCGGGTCGATTGTCTTTGTGCGTTCAATAATATCGGTGAAAATTTCTTCAATTGTACGAACCGTCACACCATCTTCCTTTATGAAGCTGTGCTTTCCTGAAAAAGCATCAGATTGTCAGTAAATTTTATGCACTTAATCCCCCCGGCACAAATTTGGTGCTCTATTATTTTTCAAAAGAAACGACAGTAAAAACCTAACGTCAATTTGCTCATCTGTCAAAGGAAATTTAACCATCACTCTTGAAATTTTTCGTATTAACGGTACTATCATTTGATAAGTCCTTGTCTAAGTAGTCGTAAGTCAAGGGGCAGAAAATAATATCAAATATCAAAAAGCAAAAATCAAAATTACGGAATCGCCGCTTTGCGGCGATGACTTCCTCAATTTTGCATTTTGATTTTTAATTTGAAAGGCCTTATGCACAATGGGTTTCTTTACTAAAACAGCAGGATATTTCAAAGACAGATTAAGTAAAACCAGAGATAAAATTGCATCCTCGCTTTCATCGCTGCTTAGCATTGGCCGAAACATCGACGAAGCCCTGCTCGATGAGCTGGAAGAAACGCTGCTCAGCGACGATATCGGCGTCGAAACAACCACCAAGCTGGTCTCGGAGCTTCGAGCGGCCTATCGCAGCAGGCAAATCACAACCACAGACGGCATAATGCCGTTTCTCAAGGAGCATATCATAAGCTACTGGCCTGCCTGCGATAGACAGCTTCTGACGGCTCAAACCGGCCCGACCGTTATACTCGTAGCCGGCGTCAACGGCACTGGCAAGACCACAAGCATCGCCAAACTTGGATACATCCTGACCAGGAATAATAAAAAGGTGCTTTTAGCGGCTTGTGATACATTCCGGGCGGCAGCGGTCGAGCAATTGAGCATCTGGGCTGAAAGAATCGGCGTTGAAATTGTCAAGCATCAGACAGGAAGCGACCCTGCTGCCGTAGCTTATGATGCCTGCGAAGCTGCCGTCGCAAGGGGGGTGGATTTTTTGATTCTCGATACGGCAGGGCGTCTGCATACCAAAAAGGACCTAATGCAGCAGTTGACGAAAATCCGTGATGTTGTGACCCGCAAAATCCCGGATACACCTAACGAAGTTTTACTGGTTCTCGATGCTACAACCGGCCAGAACGCGATTTCCCAGGCAAAAATGTTTACCGAAGCGATTGATGTTACAGGGATATTCCTGGCGAAGCTGGATGGTACCGCACGCGGCGGAATCGTTATCGCCATCAAAGACCAGCTCGACATACCGGTAAAATTCGTCGGCCTTG
>CAZYWY010000451.1:0-1799 GCA_964651605.1 uncultured Pirellulales bacterium
GCCGGCAACCAGGCCTAAAATAATAGTCCCCGGAACAACCAATATACCGAATAAAAGCATCTGCGAGGTACTCATTTCTTTGTCTTTTCCCTCAAAAGCGGCTCCCAGGTACTGCCGCCTGGGACTCTTACTACAATATCTTCAAAAACTTCCACTAAATCTCCCTCAACTACTACTTCTTTATAATCTATGCTGTCATCCGGGCAGGTGCGCACACACAAGGGCTTCTCATTCGGAGCAAGCCTGCCCTTGCATACGTCACAAACGCTGGATGGATACGGGATTAAGTCGGTGTAAATCGTTCCAAACGGGCAGGCTATCGCGCAACTGCCGCAGCCTGTGCAAAGCATATTAGCCCGCTTGAGAACACCAAAGTCACGGTCTTTGCTCGGCAGCTTTTCAAGGGCATCGTTCGGACAGGCCTTGACGCAGGGCGCAGCCTTGCACCGCCGGCAAACCAATGCAAAACGAATCATCTCAAGCAGACTGTCGAACCCTTTGTTTTCGGGATGGTGCTTATATGAACAAAGCACCTTTGATTCTTCCTGAAGTTTGCTCGTTGCTAAATTTATTATCAGTTTTGCACCCATTTTATTTCAGTTTTAAGTTTTGAGTCTTTAGTTTTGAGTTACCATTACAACTCAAAACTCAGAACCCATAACTCATAACTCCTTCACTCAAGCCCAGATATTCGGATATTTTTTAATCTTGTCATAAGTAAATACAGGCCCGTCTTTGCATACATAATACTGCCCAAGCATACAATGCCCGCACTTGCCTACCCCGCAACTCATATTCTTTTCCATCGACAGGTAAATCTGCTCGTCTCTGAATCCGCTCTCCAGCAGCTTCAGTGTGGCAAATTTCATCATAATAGGCGGGCCGCAGACAACCGCCACGCTGTTGTTTATATCAACATCATCCTTCGAGAGGATTGTGGTTACAACTCCGACATTTTCTTTCCACTGGTCGTCTGCCTTATCAACGGTCAGTTTTATATCCACGCCTTTAATATCCCGCCAGTGGCCAAAAAGCGTATCTTTATATATATAATCAGCCGGCGTCTTCGCACCGAATCGGCAAACTACCGATTTGAAATCCTCGAGCCTGTCAACGAGAGTCAAAAACAAAGAGCGAATCGGCGCAAGACCTACCCCGCCGCCGACTATATAAACGTGCTTGCCGAGAAAATCTTCTATCGGATAGCCCATCCCGAAAGGCCCGCGTATGCCGACTTTCTGGCCTTTTTGGCAACTATGCAACATTGCGGTTACCCTGCCGGCTTTCATTATCGTTATTTCCATCTTCTCAGGTTTAGCCGGTGAGGATGATGGCGTGAACGGAGCTTCGCCCTCGCCGGGTAATGTCAGCTGAACGAATTGGCCTGTCGCAAAGCTGAATCCGCCCTGCGGCACAATGACAAAACTCTTAATTGTGGGAGATTCGTCTATAATATCAACGATTTCGCCGTTTATCGGTTGGTAAAGATTCCTGTTCATTGCGCTGATTTGCCCTTACTGTTTAGCTCCTGGTACAATAGTTTCAGGACGTTTCGAATATACACATCGCCTGCCTCGGCATCAATACATCTGCCACAGCCGATACACATTTGCAGCCCGTACCTCTCCAGAAAATATGAGAATTTATGCATAAATCTGTGCCTGAGCCTGTCACCGAGAACCTTGCGAGGATTCTCTCCGCCGGCCACACGGGCATAAGCAAGCCTCAGACAGCCATCCCACATCTTCATTTTGCTGAAATAGTCTTTCTGCTTTGTATCATAAAGATAAAAACAGTGA
>CAZYWY010000452.1:0-1796 GCA_964651605.1 uncultured Pirellulales bacterium
GTTCGGCTGTTCGATTTTACTTTGTGGCCTGTCTCGTACAAGGGTCTTTATATTACGCAGCCGTTTGACGGTCTGCATAGCTGGCACTTTACGAACCAGTACTGGGCCGCCCACAGCAAATAGCGACCCACTACGGCTGGCTGAGGTTTTATTTTCGGCCTGTCTTGCATTCTTCTAAAAAAATGCAGATGTGAAACCCTGCTAATGTCTCAAAATCGAGCCTTTTCTGACAAAGACAAAAATTTCTTAGTCTTGACAATAGATTTTCTTAAAATCCGCAGTTAAAATCCGGCTTTCAGACGTTTTGTTTATAAGTCCTTCGGGACAATTTACGGATTAAAACAAACAAGTCTTTTGAAAGAGGACAAGGATGAAAAAAACACACCTCAAATTCCGGCTGATTGTCGTCGTGTTGTCCATTTTATCCGGCGAACTGACAACCTGCAGTGCCGAGCCGCTTGGCTCAGCCTTTATAGAACAGGGCGAACTCACTGATGGCAATCTGCCGGCGACCGGATTCTACGATTTTCAGTTTAAGCTCTTCGACAGCCCATCGGACGGAAATCAAATCGGAATAACAGACAGCTTTTTTGATATCTTTGTGGAGAACAACTCATTTACTGCTGAGCTGGACTTCGTAGATGCCAATGTGCCTGAGCAAAGTTATAATCAGGTATGGGGCAACGGCCAGACCCGCTGGCTGGAAACCGGCGTTCGTACAGCATCATCGTTATCTGCGCTGCCGTTGACTGAACTACCTTATATTATTCTCACATCCCGCCAGCAAATTATGCCTGCCCCGTTTGCTCTTTATGCTCTTTCTGCGGGGGCTGATTCCGACTGGGTAATCTCAGGCAGCAATATGTATTCGGGCATATCGGGCAATGTAGGTATCGGGACAGCAAATCCAACAGAAAAGCTCGAAGTGTTGGGCAATATCAAAATCACCGGCAGCAACAGAGGCATAATCTTTCCGGACGGCACAAAACAGATGACCGCTCAACTGGAGGGTCCGCAAGGGCCACAAGGCGATAAAGGTGACACGGGTGAAACCGGTCCTGCCGGCCCGGAAGGACCACAGGGTGAACAGGGACCAAATGGTAACACAGGGGAGAAAGGTGAGAAGGGGGATAAGGGTGAGAAGGGAGACACAGGTGCAACAGGAACAAAAGGGGATAAAGGAGATAGTGGAGCTGCCGGGCCACAGGGAATAAAGGGTGATAAAGGAGACAAAGGCGATACAGGAGCTACAGGGCCGGTTGGGCCGACGCTCGGCATTTACGATTCGCTCGGTCTGGCAAGCTCGAGCGGCAAAGCAGCCGGTGATGCAGGGGCAAGAACTCTTTACAACCTGAGCAATGTCGGAATTGGAACGAGCAGCCCGGATGCAAAATTAACTATCTACGACGGCGGAACGAATTACCTTCTTAATGTCGGAGGCACAGGCAACGGAAAAATCAAAGTCCGCAATATCGACGGCAAAGACGCCGGCAGCAATAATGTGGCTGAATTGTATCTACAATATAATGTCAACAGCAATACCTTCATAAACGCAGGTACAAGCACCGGCAATGTCGGCATAGGGACACTTTCTCCGCAGACAAAATTAGACGTCAAAGGAAATATCCGATGGCGTGGAAACAGCGGATATGATGTTCAGTTCACGGACAACCTCCTGAACCAGACAAATCCTCACATAGAAATAATGAGCAGCCACAATGGTACTGTGTATAGTATTAAAGCCGAGCTTTCTACTCAAAAAGCTAAGAAGAATATTACCGATTTGGAGGTCGATT
>CAZYWY010000453.1:0-1790 GCA_964651605.1 uncultured Pirellulales bacterium
GCAAACGCCAAATTTTCCGACTCAATAGCTGCGGGAAGCTACCGAATCCTATACGTATCGGGGGAAGTGTCCGCTGGGCGGAAAGCACAATTGCAAAGTGGCTTCAGCTTGGCGCTCCTGATAGAAAGACCTTTATAACAATGCAGGAGGTGGGCAATGATTAAAGTAAAAAAGAAAGCCGCTACCTCTGCTGGAGCAGGAATAACGGCTAAACAACAAATATCGTCAACAACAGAATATCCTACAAATCATTATTCGTCAACAACAATGCGGCAAGAGAGAATTGCTCAAAGATTAAGGGATATTCCCAAAATCTATCGGCGGATTTATCAGCAAGCAGTTAAGGGAAAAAGCCGCAAGGCTGCTATCCACGCATTTTGCCTTGAATGTTGCGCCTGGGAAAAAGAAGAGGTGCGAAAATGTACGTCCCCTGAATGTCCTTTATATGTATTAAGACCCTATCGGGAAGGGGCAAACCATAGCGATAATCGGCCTGGTTTTGCGCCAGAATCGCCGAAGTCGGCAGGAGGCGGGCTATGATGATGAGTCAAATCGTCAAAGAATATAATTACACTGATGAATCAGGCCAGCTTTTATATCAAGTGGTTCGCTATGAACCGAAAGACTTTCGGCAGCGGCGGCCTGATGGTAGCGGCGGCTGGATATACAATCTCGATGGTGTTCGGCGTGTCCTGTATCGCCTGCCAGGGCTTATGTCTGCATCTATGCAGGACTGGGTTTATATTGTCGAAGGCGAAAAAGACGCAGACCGACTTAATGAAATTAGTTTTCCTGCAACAACCAATAGCGGCGGCGCTCGTAAATGGCTCGATGACTATAACCGATACTTTAACGGACGATTAGTTGCAGTAATACCGGACAACGATAAGGCAGGGCGCACACACGCATTGCAAGTAGCTGAATCACTATATGGAATAGCCGGTGAAATCAGGATTGTAGAGTTGGCTGGACTGCCGGAAAAAGGGGATGTTTCCAATTGGCTCAATAACGGGGGAACGGCAGCGGAATTGATGCGGCTCACAGATGAAGCAGCGACATTTGAGCCGGAATTAAAAGACACATCACGGCCTATAGTAATATCACTTGCAGACGTTGAACCATTACAGATTAAATGGCTATGGTTTAATCGGATACCGCTGGGGATGTTCACGCTGCTGCTGGGTGACCCTGGGCTGGGCAAGAGCTTTTTGACGTTGTATATGGCAGCGAAAATCAGTACGGGGCAAGTCTGGCCTGATGGTGGGATACCGGATAATAATGCGCCGAAGGGTTCGGTTGTAATACTTACTGCTGAAGATGATTTGGCGCATGTTGTGCGGCCTCGGCTCGATGCACTCGAAGCTGATACACGCAAGATTATAGCACTCGAAGGCGTCAGGATAAAAGGTGATAATGACCATGAACATACTGAATACTTTAACCTTCAAAAAGACTTACCTGCATTGCAACAGGCAATCCGAAACCAGAGAGATACAAAGCTGGTCATCATCGACCCGCTCTCGGCGTATTTAGGCGGCAGAATTGATTCACATAAAGATTCAGATGTTCGCAGTGTTTTAAGACCACTTGTTGAACTTGCTGAACAATCTGGCGTAGCGGTAGTCGGGGTTACACATCTGAATAAAAACGCCAACGGCAAAGCGGTCTATCGGGCAATGGGTTCGCTGGCATTTTTAGCTGCGGCAAGGACGTGCTGGCTTATTACCACTGACCCGAATGAGCCGAAAAGCAGACGAAGACTTTTGACACCTGCAAAATCCAATGTGCTT
>CAZYWY010000454.1:0-1780 GCA_964651605.1 uncultured Pirellulales bacterium
ATGGTGACTTCTACCGCCTGCTGGCCCTTTTTAAGGGTATAAAAAGTTTGTGTCGCCTCACAGGGCAGCGGTGTATTTTTCTCTAGAATAATACGGTTCTGAATCACCCTTCTGCCGGTCTGCTTATCAATGGGCGCACATATCGTGCCGTAGCTGTGATTGCAGACATCTACAAGATTTATGTCACTTAGTCCGCTGGCTATACCAGGCGAAACTTCCTGTGGTTTTTGGCGAAGCATCGTCAGCCCCGCATGCAAAGCAGCACCCAGTGCGACACATTCATCCACATTAACCGATACATCCGGTGCGGTACCGAATATTCTTTCGAGCCGGCGACGAACTATCGGCATTCTCGTGCTGCCTCCGACCAGCAGCACTTTGTCTATCTGGGAAGGCTTCAGTGATGCTTCATCCAGCGCCACCTCGACCAGAATATCCGTGCGGGACATCAGCGAACTGACAGCCTGCTCGAATGTATCCCGTGTTATTTCAAATTTCATACTGCCGGCCTTGCCGTACAGCATTTTCTTGGCGACATCCCTGCGGGACAGTGTCTTTTTAATGTCCTCGGCTTCATCCTCATACCTTGCTCTGTCTTCTTCCGAAGCAATCAAATCTTCCTTGAATTTGTCCTTATAGCTTTTTTCGAGTATCGAAAGAATACAGTTGTCGAAGTCTATGCCGCCCAGTGCGTGGTCGCCCTGCGAGCAGATAATGTCCATCTGATGTCCCTTGACATCCATTATGGTAACATCGAATGTGCCGCCGCCCAGGTCATAAACAAGCACTTTACCTGAAACGTTGCGTGTGGTTGCATAATACAATGCTGCCGCCACCGGCTCATTGACAATGCCTATCACGTTCAATCCGGCAAGGGCACCTGCGTCCATAGTTGCTTTTCTGCGGATTTCGTCAAAGTGCGCCGGCACAGAAATAACAACATCTTTTATTTCGCCATGCTCTATTGAGCTATCCTGTTTGAGCTTTTTGAGAATCAGCGACGACAATTCGACAGCCGTCCAATCTTTGCCGTCAATATTTCTGCGATAATTTGTGTCCCCCATATACCTTTTTACCCAGCGAACGGACCTCTGAGCATTTAAACGTCGGCAGTTTATCGCCTCGATGCCAACTCTTATCAGCTCAGGATTATCCTCATCGAAGAAAACCGCAGAAGGTGTAAGCCTCTCACCCTCGGCATTGGGAATTATTTCCGGCCTGCCGATGGCATTAAGAATCGCCAGTGCTGAGAATGTCGTACCGAGGTCTATACCAGCTATATTGCCCATTTCAATTCTCCCGAACTCTATACTTTTTCAAGTCACTTGTAAATCTCAGGCGTAGAGTCTGACCTGAGCCGGTCGAACCACCCGGATGTTCTGTTCATCTATATAACACTGATAACCGGGCCGGATAACTTTTTCTATCCTGCCCTTCATACCCGAATCACTGCTGTTGCATTTGTCCTTCATTGCCTCTGCAAATTTTTCCTGTCCACGATATTCGCTGTTAAGCTCCGGTTCAAACCGCTCGACTCCGCTCGACTCAAGCGCAAAGACAAGTTCATCCCGAATTTGTTCAAGCTCGGATGTATCGGCATCCTGAGCTGCCAAATCATCAATACGATTTTCAATATTGTCTATACAGCGGATAACCCGCAGACAAAAATTCTTGATAATATTCCAGTCGTATCCGTCCTGAAATCTTTTGAGCCTGTTTTGCTGGTTGGCGGCATATTCTCGAATGGCTGAGACCTGCTGCGTCAGCTCCATAAGCGTAT
>CAZYWY010000455.1:0-1760 GCA_964651605.1 uncultured Pirellulales bacterium
ACCAGCTTTGTATATAATCCCTATCTCGTGATAAAAAGATAAACAATTATAGCATAGTTTTTCTCTCTTTAAGTTTCCATATAAAATACTATTTGCGTTTAAGTTTTGCAATGAAAATTTGTTATTGACTTAAACTGACCGGATTTGAATCGGTGGGCTAAAGCCCACCCTACATTTCTAAATTTCGATTGATATTATACGCCGCAGTTACGATAATACATAGCCCTTATGGATAATGTAACAATTGAAAATTCAAATATTGTCGAGGTCAAAGGGCTGACTAAGAAATTTGGCGAGCTGACGGCGGTGAACGACATATCATTCGCCATCGCCGCCGGTGATATTTTCGCTTTCTTAGGCCCAAACGGGGCAGGCAAGACTACCACAATAAAAATGCTAACCACGCTGCTGCGGCCTACAAGCGGGCAGATACTCATTGACGGCTGTGACCCGGTTACACAGCAGGACAAAGTCCGCCGGTCTTTCGGGATTGTCTTTCAAGACCCAAGTTTGGATGATGAATTAACAGCCTGGGAAAATATGGAATTTCACGGCGTGTTATATCGCGTGGAAAAAGCAACTCGCAGGCAGAGAATCGAGGAATTATTAAAGTTCGTGGATTTGTGGGACAGGCGAAAAGACCTCGTCAAGACTTTCTCAGGCGGTATGAAAAGAAGGCTCGAAGTGGCAAGAGGCCTGATTCATCATCCCAAAATTCTGTTTCTTGATGAGCCGACCCTCGGCCTTGACCCGCAAACGCGAAAACATATCTGGGGACATATTACCAGGCTCAACCAGCAGGAGAAAATGACCGTTTTTTTGACAACGCACTATATGGAGGAGGCTGACAAGGTCGCCGGAAAAATTGCGATTATCGACCAGGGCAAAATCATCGCACAGGGTACTTCCGCAGAGCTTAAAGAGAATACTAAAACCGCAACGCTCGAAGATGCTTTTTTGGCACTGACCGGAACGCACATTCGCGAAGAATCTGCCGATGTAACTGACAGATTGAGGATGATATCTCAAAGACGGCTTTTGAGAAGATAATAATATGGCTACAATTTACATACTCTGGCTGCGACAGTTAAAGCGATATTCTCGCTCGAAGGCTCGTATCATTGGTTCTCTCGGTCAGCCGCTTTTGTTTTTAGTTGCTCTTGGCTTTGGAATGGGGCCGGTCTATCAAAAAGCCAAAGGAGAAAATTATATCAACTTTCTTGCACCAGGTGTGATGGCGATGGGGATAATCTTTACCGCCACTTTTTCAGGAATCGAGATTATCTGGGACAGGCAGTTCGGTTTTCTTAAAGAGACGCTTGTTGCTCCGACCAGTCGATTGAATATTATGCTCGGCAGGACGCTCGGCGGAGCCACCGTTGCCACTTTGCAGGGAATAGTAGTGTTGTGCCTTTCTCTGCTGGCTAATTTCAGACCACACCTTAGTCCCATTTTGCCGCTGGCCTTGTTGTTCATATTTCTTATCGCTTTGCTGTTCACTGCATTGGGGACGGCAATTGCCTCGGTTATGAAAGATTTTCAGGGCTTTCAACTGATTATAAACTTTCTGATTATGCCGTTGTTTTTCCTCTCCGGTTCTTTATTTCCTTTAGACGACCTGCCGGATTTTTTAAAAATCATTACCAGACTTAATCCCCTGTCTTACGGAGTTGACGGGTTGAGGGATACATTGATTGGCAGCGAAGATTTCGGTCTTTCGGCCGACTTTGTCGTTGTTGGCTGTTTGTGGACCGTTATTG
>CAZYWY010000456.1:0-1740 GCA_964651605.1 uncultured Pirellulales bacterium
GCATAGGCTCAAAAGAAGGATTCAGCCATCTGTGTCTGGCGATGATTGGGCCGGGCGATACAGCTATCGTGCCGGACCCGGCGTTTCAAATTCATAACTACGCCGTGGCGCTGGCCGGTGGAAACGTCGTATCCGTGCCGCTGGGCAATGACGAAAATTTCATCAAGAACGTTGCGACAGTTATCGAAAATCTATATCCGCTGCCGAAGCTGCTGATTCTCAATTACCCGCACAATCCGACCGCGATGACCGTTGATGAAGGATTTTTTGAGCCGGTTGTCGAGTTGGCAAAAAAATTCGGAATCGCTGTGATTAATGATTTTGCTTACGGCGAGACCTGCTTCGATGGCTACAAAGCGCCCAGCATACTCTCTGTCAAAGGGGCAAAAGATATCGCTGTGGAGTTTGTGACGATGAGCAAGCCTTACAATATGGCCGGCTTTCGCATAGGATTTATTGCAGGCAACAAGGAGATGGTAAATTACCTGGCGACAATTAAAGGCTATTATGATTACGGCATCTTTCAGCCCATTCAAATCGCAGGCATTATAGCGATGCGGCAGTGCGATGATTTTATCCAGATGCAGAACAAACGCTATCAATCCAGACGTGATGTTGTTTGCGACGGACTGCAGAGAATCGGCTGGGAGGTCGAAAAGCCGCGCGCTTCGATGTTTGTCTGGGCGAAAGTTGCAAAGGAACATTTGAAGGGCAAGGGAAGCCTTGATTATGCACTGGATTTGGCGGAAAACGCAGATGTTGTAATCTCGCCGGGCAGGGCGTTCGGCGAAAGAGGCGAAGATTATATGCGAATCGCACTGGTGGAAAATGAGCAGCGTCTCCGCCAGGCACTGCGAAATATCAGCCGGTACGTGCGAAAAGACCAATAAAAGAAGTTACTTAAGTTTAGCCGTCGCCGATACGGCGACGGCCTGAGCATCTGCCGGTACGGCAGATGCTAAACTAAACAACGGGGAAATCCAATAGTGATTATCGCCTATCATGCAATTTTCACTACCTACGGTACGTGGCTGCCCAATGACCCGCGAGGTTCGTATTCCAAAGAAATCTACAACGACCAGCTTCGTTTGTTGGGCGAAATCAAGTACGGCAGACAGAATCCCGCCCCAGCAAAGAAGGATTTGATAAAATTCTGGACAATGGCGACTCCGCACCTGCAAAGGCCGCCATTTTTTCTCGAAGATGCTTCTCGCACAGTTGTTGCCAGCGCTTTTAGCGGCGTCATTCGACGTTTGGGCATAAAAGTACCGGCTTGTGCGATAATGAACGACCATGTGCATATACTTATTCTGCGTTCAAAGTACAGAATCGAATATCTTGTCAATCAGTTGAAAGGTGCTGCTACGAAGGCTTTAGGATTAACAAATACACCCTGGACTCGCGGCTGCTGGAAGGTCTTTATTGACGATAATGATGCGCTCTTATCCGCCGTCAGATATATTCAATCCAATCCCGCTTGCGCCGGCCTTGTGCCGCAACATTGGGATTTTATTTCACCGATAATCGTTTAGCCGTCGCCAGTTTAGCTATCGCCGGCACGGCGATGTTTTTATCGGTTTTATTGTCGCCGTTGTCGGCGACTGCTTTTACTCACACTGGCGACTTTCTATATTACCAACCAAACAATATCCTAAATCCTGTACCCTATTCCCTATACCCTATCTATATCGCCTTTCTTCTCCGCAGCCAACCAACCAATCCTGCGCCAATCCCGCCAAG
>CAZYWY010000457.1:0-1733 GCA_964651605.1 uncultured Pirellulales bacterium
AGGTATAAGAGACAGCGGAATTTATACCCTATGCCCTATAAATTATGAAAAAAGGTTTTGTATATCTCGTTGGGGCTGGGCCGGGAAGGGCGGATTTAATTACCGTTCGCGGGGCTGAAGCTCTAAAAAAAGCTGACTGCATTATTTATGACAAACTGGCGAACCCCGCACTGCTGAGATTCGCCCGTGCCGATGCGGAAATCATTCACGTCCCCAAGCGGAGCGGCAAAGACTCCACTACGCAGGAGCAGATTAACAAACTGCTGCTCGAAAAAGCTGCTGCCGGCCTGACGGTCGTTCGGCTAAAAGGCGGCGACCCCTGTATGTTCGGCAGAATCGCCGAAGAGCTTGCAGTCCTGGCAGAAGCAGGATTTGATTTTGAAATCGTACCAGGCGTTACGGCCGGGCTTGCCGTATCATCTTACAGCGGCATTATGCTGACCGACCGGGATTACTGCTCGCAGGTGGTCTTTGTTACCGGTAGAGAAGCAGAGGGCAAACAGCAAAGCAAAATCAACTGGAATCTGCTGGCACAATTTGACGGCACGCTCGTTTTTTATATGGGGATGGGCAGCCTTGAATCGATAGCCGAAAAGCTGCTCGAAAACGGCAAATCTGCCGACACTCCCTCTGCGGTGGTTTGCAATGTCTCTTTGCCGACGCAAAGGATTGCAAGAGGAACGCTCGAATCTATCAGCCTGGCGTGTCGGCAGCAGGGAATTAAAGCTCCGGCAATTATCATTATAGGCGCTTCGGCAGGTGGTGACATCAGGTTCGACTGGCTTGTGAAAAAGCCACTGTTCGGCAAAAATATCGTCTTAACGCGTGACGCCGCAGGCAATGCTGATTTTGCGGAAAAAATAATCGCACGCGGCGGCAATCCTGTGCTATTTGATACGATTGAAATCGAACCCGTCGCTCGTCGCTCGTCGCTCGTCTCTCGTATCACGAGTCACGAGTCACGAGAGACGTTTTACGACTGGATAGTTTTTACCAGCGCCAATGGCGTGACTATTTTCTTCGATGCGATTCAAAAGCAGGGCAAAGATGCAAGAGTTTTCGGCAGTGCGAAAATTGCTGCAATCGGCCAGCAGACTGCGGAGAAATTGACAGAATTCGGCATCAGGGCGGACTTCGTGCCGGGCGTCTATACCAGCGAAGAACTGGCTGCCGGCCTTGTCAAATTCTCGGATTTGAAAGGTAAAAAGATTTTGCTGCTGCGTTCGCAGCTTGCATCGAAAGAGCTTGTTGAATCGCTCAGCAAGGCGGGAGCGAAAGTTGAAGATACAGCGATTTATACCGCAGTTCCAAAGAATAGCGATGCTTCAAAATTGATAGAACAAATCAACGCCGGGCAAATTGACTGGCTGACTTTCGCAAGCCCGTCCGCTGTCGATGCCTTTTTTAAGCAAATCGACACAGGACTTGTCGAAGCCGGCAAAACCAAGCTCGCATCAATAGGCCCTGTCACTTCAGGAGCGATTGAACAGCTCGGCGTCCGCGTGGATGTCACCGCCGAAGTGCATACGCTTGACGGCCTGCTTGATGCGATTGAAAATGTATATAAGGAAAATAAAGATGGGCTTTCCGGAAAATAGAATGCGGCGATTACGCAGCAGCGATGCGATGCGCAGGCTTGTCCGGCGGACGAGACTTGCTGTCGATGATTTGGTTGAGCCTCTGTTTATCCGTCAGGGTAAAGGAATCAAAGAGCCAATCAAATCTCTCGAAGG
>CAZYWY010000458.1:0-1730 GCA_964651605.1 uncultured Pirellulales bacterium
CACAACAGGGCAAAGTTGCGGGGAATTTCTGCCGATAATGAAATATATTAAGGAAAAAATGTTGATACCAGGACGAACACGCTCGTTAAAATGGGCATATACAATAGTAAAAGCTGATGGTATAATACCGGAAACAACCAGGATTTTGATTAATTGTATTTTCAGGATAAAAAATGTTTGAGCGTTTTACAGATAGAGCAAGAAAAGTAATGGCGCTGGCCAATCAGGAGGCTCAGCGTTTTAATCACGAATACATCGGCACCGAGCATATCCTTCTTGGACTTGTCAAAGAAGGCAGCGGCGTCGGTGCAACCGTCCTTAAAAATCTCGATGTCGATATTAAAAAACTTCGCCTTGAAATCGAAAAGCACGTCAAAAGCGGCCCGGATATGGTTACTATGGGCAAGCTGCCGCAAACCCCGCGTGCAAAAAAAGTCATTGAATACGCTATCGAAGAGGCTCGGGCGTTGAACCATAACTACGTCGGCACAGAGCATATCCTGCTTGGCATACTCAGGGAACAGGAAGGAGTGGCAGCCCAGATTCTTATGGACATCGGCCTGCGGCTTGAAGAGGTGCGCCAAGAGGTGCTGAATTTACTCGGAGCCGGCGTCGATGACGGGCCGGCTGCGCTGGGTATGAAAATGGGGCCGACAGCGGCAGGGGCGATGGGACGCAAAACAAAAAGCAAAACGCCCGCACTGGACAGCTTCGGCAGAGACCTTACACAACTGGCGGCAGACGGCGAGCTGGACCCCGTAATCGGCAGAAAAAATGAAATCGAGCGTTTGATTCAAATCCTTTGCAGACGCACGAAAAATAACCCCGTCCTGCTGGGTGAGGCAGGTGTCGGAAAGACGGCTATCGTCGAAGGACTCAGCCAGCAAATCATAAATAAGCAGGTGCCGGAAATCCTCAAGGATAAGAGAATAGTTGTACTTGATTTGGCAATGATGGTGGCCGGCACAAAATATCGCGGGCAGTTTGAAGAGCGAATCAAGGCTGTTATCAACGAAGTCCGAAGGGCCAAAAACGTCATTTTGTTCATTGACGAGTTGCATACTCTTGTCGGTGCAGGCGGCGCAGAAGGTGCTATTGATGCCTCGAACGTCTTAAAGCCCGCTCTTGCCAGAGGTGAAGTGCAGTGCGTAGGTGCGACCACCCTCGATGAATACAGAAAGCATGTCGAGAAAGACGGCGCTCTTGAGCGGCGGTTCCAGACCATCATAGTCGAGCCGCCTTCAAAAGATGAGACCCTTGATATACTGCGGGGACTCCAGGATAGATACGAAGCGCACCACAGAGTCCGCTTTACCGATGAAGCGCTCTATCAGGCTGTGGAGCTTTCAACCCGCTATATCACAGGCAGGTGTCTGCCGGACAAGGCAATAGATGTGGTCGATGAGGCCGGCGCAAGAGTCAGGCTCAAGAATATGACACCGCCGCCTGACCTGACCGAAATCGAGGAAAAAATCGAAAGCCTCCAGCGTGAAAAAGACGAGGCCGTCAGAAGCGCCGACTATGAACGGGCTGCTGCCCTGCGAGACCAGTCACAACAACTGCTGGATGAAAAGACCCAGAAGCACAAAAATTGGTACGAAGAGCATAAAGAGGCAACCGGCGTGGTGGATAATGAGATTATCGCCGAGGTTGTCAGCACTATGACCGGCGTGCCGTTAACGCGATTAGAGAAAAAAGAGACCCAGAGACTTCTGGAACTTGAGACCGAA
>CAZYWY010000459.1:0-1724 GCA_964651605.1 uncultured Pirellulales bacterium
AAAAAGGTGAGAGCTTCATCTCCCTGGCAATAGCGCAAATGATGCTCACAAGAATAACCGCGGACAGAACTCAGGTAGGTTATTACCTCTGTTTCATCGCCTCGTTGAATTTTCTCCTGTCCAGAATATCGCAGACTGGATAAAGTATCGCTGTTGTGCATCGTGATACCCTGGCTAAAACCATCCAATGAATCCCCAAGGAGCTTGAATTGAACGAGGGACTCAAGCTTCCACATTGGGGAATTCTTGGGGTTTCCAGGGAAGGAATTCGCGATGCGTTACCAGCTCCTTTGCCATGCCATCCGGATAAAGAAGAAGTCCAACGGTATGGGATTCTGGCTCTTCCACATATTCGATCCAGATGTCGCCAAAATGATAACTGGATATAGGAGTAAAAAATTTAGCAGACAAATCGCCTTACCCTTTGATAGAACCAGTAAAGGCGCCCCCAATGACATAGCGTTGAGCGATCAGAAATACAATCGCCACGGGCACTACCATTAATAGCCCGAACAAGGCGGCTTCGGCTTGTTGATAACCGACCATGACGCCGGGGCTGGGATTGAATCCGGGACGGAGGGCGGAGGTGGCCGTGACAAATTGCTGAACCCCGACCGGCAGGTTGAAAAGCCTATCGTTATTCAACAAGACATAGGGGCCGAAGAAATTGTTCCAATTCGTGTTGAAATTGATGAATACCAGCAAGCCCAGCAGTGGGGTGGCGAGCGGCAGGGCAATATGCCAGAACAAGCCCACTTCAGAACAACCGTCTACCCGTGCCGCGTCGAGCAGTTCTGACGGCAGGCTGGAGGCGTAATAGATATAGGTCAAGTATGTACCAAAGGGGAAAAAGGCTGTCGGCAAAATGACGGCCCATTGGGTGTTGATCAAATGCACCAGATTCAGCTCCATAAACATGGGCAATACCAGAGCCGAGGACGGCAGCAACATGGTAATCAATGTCAACCAAAGCAATAGGCGGCGGCCTGGAAAGCGCGCAACGGCCAGGATGTAGCCCGCGGGAATGCTAGTGGCCAGGGACAGGCCCATTGCCCATATCGCGTAGCGGACAGAATTCCACGCCCATTGCAGCACTTCGCCATTCTGATACTCTATAATTCTCTGCCATGCTTCCCCAATACGCTGGAACGAGCCAAAGGCCAGAGGTCTCAGCTCAAGAAGGTCCGGTGCATTTTTGGAAGGCGCCAACACGAGCCAGAGCAGGGGGATAAAGAAATATGCAGCGAACAGCAGCAGCACCCCCCAGCGCAGGCCAAAACCCAAAATTCCTATATCGCCGCCAGTTCTCATCCAAAAATGATTCCATCTTTGCAGGAGAGCCGGGCGAGAATCCGGGCGCGGGGTATCAATTTTAGACATGCGTCATTCTCCTTAGTTTTCAATATTGAAAAAACCGGTCCAGCGGATTATCATGTAGGCGGCTCCCAACCCAATCACCAGCAGCATCAGCGAAAGCGCAGAAGCGGCGCCAAAGTTTCCCATCTCAAAGGCGAAGTGGTAAGCCAATTGGTTCGGCGACCAGACCATGGGCACATTGGCACCGACACCGGTATTGGCGTTGCCGCCCAAAATCTGAGGTTCCACAAATAGTTGCACATTCCCGGCGAAAATCAGAATAAATTGATAAATGATATAGGGACGGACGAGCGGAAGTTTGATGTGCAGCACTTTTTGCCAGGCATTGCAGCCGTCAATGGTGGCTG
>CAZYWY010000460.1:0-1724 GCA_964651605.1 uncultured Pirellulales bacterium
GAAAGAGAGTTCTTATGGAATATGACAAAGACAAGGTCGATGAAATGGTGCTGGCGCTTTTGTATCTGACAAGCTCACGCGATAAATCCGCCGTCAGGGCGTGGAAGGGCATAGACCAGCAGGCATTGTACAGATTGAGCCGGAAAGGTTACATCAACGAACCCAAAATGAAAGAAATTACAGTCGTGCTAACCGAAGAGGGTGCGAAACTTTCGCAGGAATTATTTTTCAAGCATTTCGGCGTAAAAGAATAAGTCAGAGATGGTGGGGGCTTGCCCTGCCACATCAACTGATATATAATAATTATGAAATGTTAATAGCCAGGGGAGCTAAAGGCCGGATGTGAATCCGGGCTACAGCTGAGAGGTCGCTGTGTATGCGACGACCCTACGGAATTTTGAACCTGCTCGGGATAATGCCCGCGAAGGAAGGCAAAAAAGGTAAAAATAAAAAGGCAAAAAGCGGTTTAAGGTATTTTTTTGACTTGTAACTTTTTATCTTTGGCTTTTAAAGCACTCCTTTTTGCGGGAGTGCTTTTTGTTTTTATGCGGCATTGCACCGGGCGTGACATTTAGTAAGGAGAAACTATATGATAGAGACAGACATATCGAGAGTAATAACCGAACAGTACCACGAGAAATTATCCGGCCATCTTGAGAACGATGTGGTGATAGTCGGGGCAGGCCCGGCTGGTCTTGCAGCCGGCTATTACCTGGCCAAAGCAGGCCTGAAAACCGCTCTGCTGGAACGCAAACTCTCCACAGGCGGCGGCATCTGGGGCGGCGCAGCCGGTTATAATGTAGTTGTTACGCAGGACGATGAGATACCGGGCGAATTTGAGATGACCTCGACAAAACGCAAAGGCCTGTATCTTTACGATTCGATTGAGTTTGCAGCGGCACTGACGTACAAGGCGAAAAAAGCAGGGCTGATGATATTCAATTTGATGGAGGCCGAGGACGTCATTATCAAGAAAGATGCGGTCGAGGGCGTAGTGGTCAACCATTCAGCTATTACGATTGCAGGGCTGCACGTTGACCCGTTCTGCATTGCCTGTAAATATCTGATTGACTCGACCGGCCATCCGGCTGAGGTGGTTAAAATGCTGCTCAAAAGAAAACCCGATGTATGTCCTGCGGGCGTACAGGAGGGATTTATGGATGTGAAAAAGGCTGAGGCCGGCGTCGTGGACCAAACCGGCGAGCTGTTCCCCGGCCTGTATATAGCAGGGATGGCAGTTTGTGCTGTTTACGGCCTGCCGAGAATGGGGCCGATATTCGGCGGAATGCTCAAATCGGGCAAAAAGGTCGCTGAAATAATCATCGCCAAGATACAGCCCTGAAATTTGGCCTATGAATAGATGCCTGCGGCGGCTTTGGCGGATTCGATGGTGTTGTACAGCAGCATCGTGCGTGTCATCGGCCCAACGCCGCCCGGGACGGGGGTTATGAGAGAGGCCTTTTCGCGGACGTTCTCGAAATCCACATCGCCGACAAGGCGGTAGCCTTTCTTTTTGGTCGAGTCCTCGATGCGGTTCACGCCGACATCTATGACCACCGCACCATCTTTAACCATATCGGCTGTTATACTGCCGGCGGAGCCGACGGCGGCGATGAGAATATCAGCTCTTTTGGTATGCCGGGCCAGGTCTTTTGTGTGCGAGTGACATATTGTCACGGTGGCATCGGCGTTGGGCTTTTTCTGGATGAGCATATTCGCCAGTG
>CAZYWY010000461.1:0-1712 GCA_964651605.1 uncultured Pirellulales bacterium
CCGGAGTTGCGGGAGTTTATGCTAAATGCAGCCTCGCTGGCGGCGATGGGGACTGTTGCCGACATTGTGGACCTGCGGGGTGAGAATAGAATTTTGACCAGCTACGGGCTGAAATCTCTGCGGGAATGCAAGCTGCCGGGAGTACGGGCATTGATAGACATAGCCCAGTTGCAGGATAAAAAACTCGACAGCTTCGATATCGGGTATCGGCTGGCACCGATGCTCAATGCGGCAGGCAGGATGGGACATGCCCGGCTGGCGGTGGAACTGCTGACGGGGCTGAACCCCATACGGGCGATGCAGATTGCCGAGTATCTCAAATCGCAGAATGAGGAACGGCAGAGATGCGAGCGGAAGATATTCAAGCAGGCCTGCGAAATGGTCCTCGGCAGGGGGCTGAATCACCCCGACAACCGCAGTCTCGTGCTGTGCAGCCCCGACTGGCATATCGGGGTAATCGGGATTGTGGCATCGAGGCTGGTGGATAAATTTCACCGCCCGACGGTGATGCTTTCGCAGCCTGGAGAAGGTGACATTGTGCAAGGCTCAGCCCGCTCGGTGCCGGGCTTTTGCGTCCTCAGTGCAATCAGAAGCTGCTCGCAGCATCTGGACAGCTTCGGCGGACACAAAATGGCGGCAGGGGTGGTGATGCAGGCAAACAGGCTGGAGGCATTTAAGGAAAGTTTCGAGGGTTATGCCCGGCAGCAGCTCAGCGAGGCCGACCTGACTGAAACGCTTCATATCGACGCTCTGACCGAGCTTGGCAGGCTAAAACAGCCGGTGGTCAGTGAGCTGCAGATGCTCGCTCCGTTCGGAGAGGGGAATCCGGCACCGTTGTTCGCTACGAAGGGACTTCGGCTAGCAGGTCCGCCCAGAAGGGTCGGCGTTTCTGGCAACCATTTGCAGCTTGTTGTTACCGATAATACTGCTACGATGCGGTGCATCGGATTCGGGATGGGCAGGCTGGAGAAGAAACTACTGGAGCAGGATTTTTTCAATGCGGTCTATCAGCCGCAGATAAATCTCTACAATGGCAATTCGAGCGTCGAGCTGGTCATCGAGGACATTCAGACGGATTGAAAAACTGCCGGTCAGTTTTTACACGGCGTAAGTGAGGACTTCAAGTTCGGAATGTACAGGAACAGCATACAGTATTTTTCTGTACGCTGCACGCTGTTTTTTGATGTGATGTCAGTTACGTTCACCGGCGAGGACGGCCTGGTGTACAAGTTTTTTATGTCGTTCTTTTTCAGCCGGGGCGAGGGTGCTGATTTGCCGGGCAGGTGTACTTATCAAAGCCCGGAAGTAGGCGATAGTCTTCCGCAAGCCGTCCTCAAGAGAGACCACTGGTAGCCAGTGGAGGTGCTGCTCGGCCAGTGCAAGGCAGGGCTGTCTTCTGCAGGGGTCATCGGCGGGCAGCGGCCTGCGGACAATTTTCGATGTTGAACCTGCTAGAGCGATGGTGATTTCCGCCAGTTGTGATATTGTATGCTCATCGGAGTTTCCGAGATTGACCGGTCCTGTGAAATTGTCGTCGCTGTCCATCAATTTAATCAAACCGTTTATCAGGTCGTCAACGTAGCAGAAACTTCTTGTCTGGCTGCCGTCGCCGAAGATTGTAATGTCCTCGTTTTTAAGGGCCTGCATAATTAAATTACTGACGACTCTGCCGTCGTTGGGGTGCATTCGCGGGCCATAGGTATTGAAAATCC
>CAZYWY010000462.1:0-1706 GCA_964651605.1 uncultured Pirellulales bacterium
ATCCGTTTGTCGAACAAAGTATGCTCAGCGCAATTATTAATCACATAAGATATGACCTCACTGGTGTGATTGTCCTCAACAAGCCCTTTCCTGATAAGGGATTAGGTACGGAAACACGGACTCATAATCCATTGGTCCAAGGTTCAAATCCTTGCGGGCCCAGTTATTAAGACCCTCGTGTGCTATAGTTATGGCGGTCAGCTTATGTGTATAAGTAATAAATGTTAAGCACTTACTCTTACTGATATTCGACCCCCGCGTCTTGCTGTTGAAAGACAGAAGCGGGGGCAGCAGATTTCTCTTGCATTACTGCCTTTGGGATTGAAAAACAAATAATGCCGCTTTTGCCGGCGTCGTTATTATGTATCCACATTTGTCCATCTTGCATTTCCACCATCTCTTTTGATAACCAAAGCCCCATAGCAATATCTTCCCCAGATGTATAGAATTGCTGCTTCATCCACTCGATATCATTGATAAGAGAAAACTCAGAAGATACTATCCCAAAGGCGTAATTATGTCTTGTTTGCGCCCCTGCGTCTTGCCCCTGCTCTTGTCTTCGACAAGAAGACGCTGGGGCTGCAGGGGGATTTTGACCGTCCCCCCGCTTCTGTCTTTCGACAGAAAGACGCGGGGGCGAGCCAGCATTGGAATTCGCCTCGTCGTAAATCGCAACTTCCAGCCTGTCGGGGGTTTCTCTAACCTGCACAGAAACAGTCTGGTTATTATCAGCGAGTTTAATCGCTCTGTTCAGAAGGCAGCTTAGAATTTGTGTGATTTTCCCATAGTCCGAGTACACAAACAGGTCTCTATTAGGCAGGTCGCTGAGCAGCGTTACTTTTTTCTCGGCAGCAACCTCAAAAACGGCCTCCTCGACCTGGCGAACCATTGCAGCGAAATTGAAGTGGCTGCGATTGAGCCTGACTTTATTGGAATTGATTTTGGAAATATCAAGATAACCTTTTACTACCTCTGCGGCCCTGCTGGTGTTGCCTGCCGACAGCAACCTTTGAACACTCGCGGCAACTACGGCTGCCATCTCGCTGTGGAAGTTGTTTTTTTCCTTATACTCCAGAATTTCCGCTCTTAGTTCGTCTTCCACCTGTATCCGCTCTGAAATATCGCGGGCAACTCCCACAATAGCAATGTCTCTCCTTGCGGCATCTTTAATTGTTGACCGAGAGAGAGAGACCGGAAATACGCTGTTGTCTTTTCGTCTGTGATAGAAACCAACCTCCCATGTTCCTGAAGATGTCGGGGTTTGAAAAACACTTCGTGTATCACGTGCTTGATTTTTCCCCATCCACAACACGCTGCTGTTCTGCCCTATGATTTCCTGCTCCTGATAACCATAGATTTTACAGAAGGCCTTATTTACAAATATAATCTCCCCCTTCATATCTGTGATATAAATGCTGTCTTCGGTACTCATCACAGCACCCGAAAGCAACTGAAGCTGATTCTCTGTCTTTTTCCTGCGAATAGCATATTCAACAGTGATGGGCAATGCCTTGAGATAGTTTTTATCGAGGTCTTTTACCAGATAATCATACGCCCCTGCCTTAAGTGCGTTAATGGCGATTTCTTCGTCACCGGCACCGGTAACAACGATTGTCGGCACATCTCCAGCCACTGCTATCACATCCAGTGCAGAACCATCCCCAATATTGTAATCTGAAACCACTACATCGAATCTCTCGCTTGCA
>CAZYWY010000463.1:0-1704 GCA_964651605.1 uncultured Pirellulales bacterium
TAATAAGCTTCCTAAAGGACCATTGAAAAATAACGGCAGAACAAATCCTATAAATGCACCCAATATAATTCCTGAGAAGCCTATAATTAGTCCAGACTTTGGATAGTGCATCCAACAGTATTTCTGACCGAAACGAACGGTCTTCTCGCATCGTTTTCCAGTTTTCTTAACAGAGGCTTGACATCTTCTTTTTTCTTTATTCTCTTTTGTAGACATTTTAATACGCTTAATCAAATCATTTTATTTAGAAACGTCCACAGAATTTAGGTTAGCACAAGTGGAACTTTTTGTCAATTTGAATAACTACCAGTCTCTCTATTTTAAGTCTGTAAAAAATTCTGGATTCCCGCTTGCGCGGGAATGACATAAACTGGTTATTTATTTGCTGCTGCGGATTTCGTCATTTCGCGGATTTCTTTATTGATTCTTACTGAACACCACTGTCGGCCGCACATTGTGCAATGGTCGGGCAGTGCTGAGCCGTCTGTAGGAGGATGCGTGCTGCATTTGAGATTATGTATATTTTCAGCGGTTTGCGGGTCGAGGGACAAAGCTATATGCGTTTTCCAGTCTAAATTTGCCCTGGCGGTGCTTAGCTTTTTATCCCGCTTGTCTGCGCCTTTCAGGCCGCGAGCGATGTCACCTGCGTGTGCGGCGATTTTTGATGCGATGACACCGGCCCGCACGTCCGAGGCATCGGGCAGACCCAAATGTTCGGTCGGCGTGACATAGCACAAAAAAGATGCTCCATAATAAGCGGCTGCGGTCCCGCCGATTGCCGATGTAATGTGGTCGTATCCCGGCGCAATATCGGTAACCAGAGGGCCGAGGACATAAAAAGGTGCGCTGTGACAGAGTTCCTGCTGGATTTGCATATTGTACTGGATTTGGTTGAAAGGCACGTGGCCGGGGCCTTCGACCATAACCTGGCAGCCTTTTGCTTTTGCCCTTTCGGTTAGCTCGCCGAGCGTCTTCAATTCTGCAAGCTGAGCCTTGTCGGTGGCATCGGCGATTGCACCGGGTCTGAGTCCGTCGCCGAGCGAAAAGCACACATCATACTGCACCATTAGAGCGCACAAATCATCGAAGATTTCATACATCGGGTTTTGTTTGTTGTGGTAGAGCATCCATTTGGCAAGTAATGCGCCGCCCCGGCTGACAATTCCCGCTATGCGATTTTCAAGCAGCGGCAGATGCTCCTTCAAAACACCGGCGTGGATTGTAAAAAAATCCACGCCCTGAGAGGCCTGACTTTCGATGGTTTTTAGGATTATTTCGTAGTCTATGTCTTCGACATTTCTGTTTTCGATTACTTGATAAATAGGTACAGTTCCGAACGGGACGGGACATCGCTCCAGCAGAGCCTGGCGGGTTTGGTCAAGGTTGCCGCCGGTACTCAAATCCATAATTGCATCAGCCCCGGCCTCAAGAGCGGTTTGCATCTTGATTATTTCATCTTCAATAGAGCTGCGTTCGTTGCTTGTCCCGATATTGGCGTTGACTTTTGTGGTAAGAATCCTGCCTATGCCAACGAAAGTTTTTTTGCCCGGATGGCGTATATTTGCCGGTATCACCAGCCGGCCTGCAGCGAGCTCCTTGCGGACAAGCTCAGCATCCGCATTTTCAGTTTGGGCGACAGTGCTGACCTGCTCGCTGATGATGCCTTTTTGGGCTGTTTGTAATTGCGTCGCCATAATATTCCCC
>CAZYWY010000464.1:0-1685 GCA_964651605.1 uncultured Pirellulales bacterium
TCAACGCCCGGTTTCAAATCCGCATTTGTAATTACATTTAAAACCGGCTTTTTTCCGCTTTAAGATATTTTATCCATCGGCCTTTTAAAAAGTTGACAAATATTCAAAAAACCATAAAGAACTTCTCAATACTAAATTTGTCGGTTCTATTGATTTCCTGCACCAGCAGAAGGAATTCCGGCCTGCCAATTGGATACATCGTTACCATATTCCGAGGCGTTTTTGCGATTTAGTGACAAGCCATTACCATCGGCCTCAATAGGCCAAAGGTCCACATCGCCGGGACAATTTTCCGGATGTGACCCGTCACTATAATTTACCCGGTCTATGCGAATATAAAATCGGCCGCCAAGGCCGTCAGCTTCTCCGGGCATACTTAGCTCGACTTTCTCGCCGCTATTACTGAGCCAGCCATTATAAGGGCCTAAAACATTTACGCCGGGAGGGGCAGCACCATAATGGTCTATAAAGAAATTCGGATCCTTGGCTACGAGCAAATATCCGCCTGCGGGTATTGTAACAGGAGAATCAGCGGGGAAGTTGTAATCTATGCCATCGGTGAACCTCCAGGGTGCATTCACATAATAATCGTACAAAGTAACCGGTGCAGAGCTGATATTGTGCAGCTCTATATATTCCGCATCCTGGAAGCCGAAAGCAGGATTGTACATAATCTCATTGATGACAACCGGGCCGGTTTTCGGATAAGCATTTGCAGAGCCGGGAGTATTTGCATCCATTGCTACAAAATCATAATCTCCTGTGCTGCTTTTGTAATATCTGCCGAATGATACACCGACCTGTGAGGCTCCGAAATCTTCCGATTCCCTGTATCCTGTCAACATACCAGATTGAGCCGAGGATAAGTATACCGTCTCACCGTTTTCACTCAAGGCAAAAGCTGAGTGACAGCCAGCATCATCATTTGAATCATTAAAATTAATATCCTCATATAAAACATAATAATCACCAGCGTCGATAATAGTGCCTGCGGCAATCTCGTATTTGGTCAGATTGGCATCGCTGTCGCTGATGAACCAGCCGCCTATGTTTATAGGCTCAGTGGTAGTGTTATACAACTCTATCCAATCCGGTATACTATCATCAGAGTGAGCTAAAATTTCATTAATCACAACCGAGCCGGGATTGGGGATAATACCGCTGTCATCCCAGCCTGGCGAACCGCCGTATAACGCGCTGGCTCTCCATGAATTTTTATTCGACCAGCTATTGGGTTCAGCAAAGACCGGTTCTATAATAGTCAGAGAGAATCCATCGCCGTCAGTGATATCTCGCCAGCCGTCACTATATGTAAAATCAAGTATCTCTTGTCCTACTGCATCTTCCAGTCTTATTCTTTCTCCGTTATTAGCCAAGCTGCCGGAATACTGACCGGCAATATTAATGGAAGCACCATATTGAGCAATAAAGGCTGTCAGGTCCTTAACTACAACAATATATTGATTAGGCGCAAGGTTTATATCGGGGAAAGTAAAGTCAATCCCTCTGGTAAATTTTACCAAGTTTAGATTTACAGTTTCTGAACCGATATTTTTCAGTTCAACGAATTCCTCATTGGGGTCATTAGGATTATTCGTATCAGCCGGATTATACATAATTTCCGTGATACGAAGGTTATTAGCGACTTGGCCTATGGCATAGACAGCCTCATTCAGAGCGCTCCA
>CAZYWY010000465.1:0-1679 GCA_964651605.1 uncultured Pirellulales bacterium
ATGGAAAAAAAGCAATCACAGCCCAGAAAGAAGAAATACCAAAACTCAAAGAACGCTATCCAGAAAAATTCGTTGCAGAGCCGAACCAGCCGCAAATCGTTTCTAAGCCCCTTGGTGTAGTCTTGCCCGCAGTCGTTGGAGTTGCATTTGTCGTAATCGCCGCCGGTGGCATTCTACTCTATAAGAAAAAATCCAAACCCCACCAGCCGTAAATTGAATTTATAATTCAAAAATCCACAAACCCGCAGTCTCCCTGCGGGTTTTTTATAATTGCCCAACTCCCCAAAATGCATCAATCCAACAGCGTTCCATTCCCGAAACATTCCGCCGGTTATCATTGGCAGACCCAGATTATCTTTGCGTATATCCATAAGATTTCGCTCAAATAGCAAATATTCCCTCCTT
The DNA here is from genome assembly GCA_964651605.1 of uncultured Pirellulales bacterium. GTDB lineage: Bacteria > Planctomycetota > Phycisphaerae > Sedimentisphaerales > Anaerobacaceae > JAFGPS01. Next base: position 406 of record CAZYWY010000465.1, read on the forward strand.
TTTAATTTTAACCTCTGGCTTATGCTAAAATAAAGATGGAATTAAGCAAAGAAGCCATCGAAGAATTTAAGGAAATCTACTTATTGCAGGTATTGATTGTGTGCTTTTTCGCGGGCGATTGTAGTGGCTGGGCCGTGGCCGGGATAGACCTTCGTATCAGCAGGCAAAGTCAAAAGTTTCTCTTTAATGCCGTCAAGTAATTGTTCCATATTGCCGCCTGGGAAGTCCGTTCTGCCGACCGAATCTTCGAAAAGAGCATCGCCGGTAAAAACTACCCCCCGCTGCTGTCTTGCGACAGCAAGACACGGGGGCTGCTGTAAATACAGGCTGATGCCGCCCGGCGTATGGCCCGGGGTGTGCAGTACCTTCAATTTTATACCAGCCGGCTCGATAGTATCCTTGTCATTGAGCAGGCAATCCGCATTTTCAGTGTTGAAATCTTCGCCGGTCATTGCGGAAAGATTGGCCAGCGGCTCGGCGAGCAGGGCGGCGTCGAGCTTGTGGATATAAACCTTCATAGCCGGGAATTGCTCTCGCAGGGCAGGGACGGCGGCGATATGGTCGATATGGCCGTGAGTTAGAACCACCGCAACGGGGTTCAATTTCTGCTGTTGCAGGAAGCTGATTAACCTGTGGGCATCGAGTCCGGCGTCGATAATAACGCAATCACCGGCCTGCTCATTATGCAGGATATAGCAGTTGGTTTCATACGCACCGATAATCAGGCAGTCAATTTTCATCAGCGAAATCTTTCGATAAATAACTTAGCCGGCAGAATAACAAAAATCGCACCAGCGGTCAACAGCCTTTGCTCTTGACCGGCGAGGCCAAGTTTGTTAATGTGCCTCGGATGAAAGCTTTCAAGCGGATATTTAAGTATATCTGGCCTCAATGGCCGGACATAACGGTAGTCGTATTTAGTGCGATGGTGATTGCCTGTTTCATTTCCCTAAGCTTCGTTACGGTTATACCTCTGCTGAAGGTAATGATGGGCACCGAAGGCATTCACGGATGGGTGGAGAGAAAAATCTGCTCCGAACGATACGGCATAGGTTTTGCTCCGCCTGATTCGAACCAGGCAGATACAGCCGAAAATCTTATAATAACGGAGATAAAGTATAAAAGCCCCGCCCAGAAGGCAGGACTGAAAAAATTAGATAAGATAATAGGCTGCAATCAGCTCCGCACAGATAATGTAGCTGAAGCAATATCTTCGGGCAAAGTGCTCGAGGAGCTTGCCTGGGTCGCTGCAAACTCCGAGATAACCATCTTCG
>CAZYWY010000466.1:0-1657 GCA_964651605.1 uncultured Pirellulales bacterium
GCCACATGTAAAAAGCAGAAGCGAAATGTCTTTGATTTTATCCATGAATCTGTTATTGCTCACTGGAGTAATAAAAAACATCCATCGTTAATCTGTCAAAAACTGTGAACGGTTACGAATATTTAATATTTGATATTGAACGAGATACGAGCGACGAGAGACGATGGATGATGGACGAGGGACGAGAATTAATTGAATATCGAATATTGAATAATGAATAATGAATATTGAACTAAGAATTGAATCTGAACGCTGGAAAAAAGTAAAAAAGTTATCCCGAAGGGATTCTACAATTTTACATTTTGCATTTTGATTTTTAATTTTTGTTTGATGGAGCGAAAAAGAACCAACGGACGGTTTGAGGTGGTTGAAGCAAGGCCTAACAACGCAGCCGATGTCAAGCCGGCCAAACAGCCCTTCGAGGAGCGGGATTTTGGGTATTGGCGGCAGGGGTGCTCCTGATTTCGGTTGTAATTCGGCTGTTCGATTTTACTTTGTGGCCGCTCTCGTACAAGGGTCTTTATATTACAGAGCCGTTTGACGGCCTGCATAGCTGGCACTTTACGAACCAAGATGAGCTAAAGCTCAGCCTACACTACTTTATAGACGTGGTCGCCGGCACGGCAGCGGTCGGTAAGTTTCACGCCAATCGAATCACCGGCCCCAGCCTGCATAACATTGGCATTGTCGATTTGCATCGAATTAACCGTCGTCTCAAAGTCGGTAGTATGGCCTTTAATGTGGATTTTATCGCCAACCTTCAAAGAGCCGGTCAGCTCAATACCCGCAACAACCGGACGTGCAAAGAAATCATTAACCGTGCCAATAAGCTCCTCAGCCATTTTATGCTCCTTTCAAACTAATCGATTTTATGAAATGCAGAGCTTATTTTACCGTAGAGGAAATTATATTCAAGAGCCACTGTCAAAAAGTTTCAATATATCGACTGGGGTTTCGACGAGGATTTTTGCATCGTTGTCCAAAAGCTCTTTTGCTGTTCTAAAACCCCATAATGCCCCGACAGCATACATCCCGGCTGAATTGGCAGTCTGCATATCTGTGTTGGTGTCACCAAGATAAACAAACTGGCCAGGCAAAATGTCAAGCTCCCCTGCTATTTGCAAAGCACCGAACGGGTCCGGCTTGACCGGTGTATCTGGGCCGGCCCCGCGAACAATTTCAAATGACCAGTTCGACAATAATTCCCTTACCATCAGCTTTGTAAAATCATCCGGCTTATTGGAAAGTACCGTCAGCGGGATTTTTTTGTTTTGCAGGCCGGTAAGCAACTCTGCAATGCCCGGATACGGCCTGGTGTTCTTCATCCAGCACCGGCTGTAATTTGCTCTGGCCAGAGTGACGCACTTTTTTATGGTTGCTTCATCGCATGCCTGAGGCGGCAGCGCACGGCGTGCTTCGTTTTCGATGCCGTCCCCGACAAAATATTTGTATGATTCGATTGGATGAATGGGAAAGTCCAATTCCGCCAGGGCAAGATTCATCGCATCAGCCAGGTCCTCAAGCGTATCGAGCAGCGTGCCATCGAGGTCAAAAAGTATTGCTCTGAATTTCATTTATGCGAACAGGGCCTCAACGAAAGTGGCAGGGTCGAATTCAGCGATGTCTTCGGGTTTCTCGCCCAGGCCGACAAATTTAA
>CAZYWY010000467.1:0-1656 GCA_964651605.1 uncultured Pirellulales bacterium
ACTGTCATAAGTCTTTCGCCGTTCTCTATAATTGTACAAGGATTAGCTTTGCCATAGGAGCGTAGCTTGCCGAATAGTTTTGTCCCGATTATGAAATCTTCGGGTATAAGGACGTTGATTTGTTCGGCTTTAACTATGGAAGTGCTGGCATCTTCTCTTGTGCCGAGAACGACCGTGTTGGATGCGGCATTTATTTTTGTTACGTAGAGAGGCCTGCCGCCCGCATAGCCAAGTCCCTGTCTTTGTCCGAGCGTATAATTGGCGATGCCTTTGTGGGCGGCGAGTCTGTTGCCCTGCGTATCGAGGATGTCACCCGGCTGATTGATTTGCGGACAGGTCAGGGCTGCCCTGTAATCGGCCTGGTTGGCAAAGCACAGCTCCATACTTTCGGGTTTGTCGGCAATTTTCAAATTGCCTAAAGCAGCGATTGAACGAACCTGGCCTTTTAAAATGTCACTCAAGGGCAGCAGCAGATGCGGGATTTTTTCTCTGGCGATGCCGTAAAGAAAATAGCTCTGGTCTTTGCTTTTATCGGCTGCCATACCGAGATACGTATGGCTGTCTGTCCTTGTAATTTTGGCGTAATGTCCGGTAGCAAGATTGGTTATGCCGAAAGTTTGTTCGAGGAGTTCCCAGACCAGAGCGAATTTCAGTTTTGCATTACATTCTGCACAGGGGTTGGGCGTCCGGCCAGATGCGTAAGCCTGCCTGAACGGCTCTATAACAAATTCATTAAATGCCTCGGTAACATCGACAAAATAATGTGGTATTCCGAGCTGCCGGCAGACCATAGCTGCATCCATTCCACAACAGCCGCCGCTGCTTATGGCGCAGCAGTTCATCGTGATGCCAAGAACATCCCAGCCTTGTGTTTTGAGCAGGTGTGCTGTTACGCTGCTGTCAACGCCGCCGCTCATCAGAACAGCGACCTGTCCGCAACTGTCTTGGCTGGGCTGCCAGGGCATCAGGCTCGGCTCAAGTAATCGAATAGAACAATTTTTCAGGGTCATTTTTTGCCTGCCGGATGACTGATTCTATTCAAACAAGATTGTGCTGATATAGCGCTCGGCGGTATCCGGCAGAAGGACAACGATTAGCTTGTCGGCGTTTTCCTTTTGCTTGGCGGCTTTGACCGCTGCGGTTACTGCTGCACCGGAGGAGATTCCCGCGAAAATGCCTTCTTCTTTCGCAAGGCGTTTAGCCATTTCGAATGCTTCGGCGTTTGTTACTTGTACGATTTCGTCAATGATTTTCACATCCAGCACGTCCGGCACAAATCCTGCCCCGATTCCCTGAATCGTATGCGGCCCCGGTTTGCCGCCCGAAAGCACAGGTGAATCTGCCGGCTCGACTGCGATGATTTTAACAGATGGTTTTCGTTCTTTAAGCGCCTGCCCGACTCCGGTAATTGTTCCGCCCGTACCAACACCTGCAACGAAAAGGTCGATTTTGCCGTCGGTATCTTTCCATATTTCCTGTGCGGTTGTGTCTCTGTGAATCTGGGGATTGGCCGGGTTTTTGAATTGCTGCAGCATAAAAGCACCGGGCGTTTCTGCCAAAAGCTCATTAGCCTTTTTCACGGCACCGGTCATTCCCTCGGCAGCGGGGGTCAGCACAAGCTGGGCGCCGAAAATCTGCAATATTTTCCTTCGCTCG
>CAZYWY010000468.1:0-1652 GCA_964651605.1 uncultured Pirellulales bacterium
CCATAATTACGGATTTTCTGACGGTTATCCAAAATTCGCCGTCGAATTTCGTCGAAGCTCATTGAACATCCTCTCATACTGTCAAATTGTATAAAAAAAGCTTTGGAATCATTTCCAAAGCTTTATTATACAATCTGCAAGCGTTAGTCTTCAATGATTTTATCCAACATCCGGTACAGGGCCGACAAGGGTTTCGTACTGATTGAAGGTCGATTTATCGCCGGAACAAATCAAATCGGTCAAAGCCGCGATTTGCGGTGCATTCTTTGTTATATATCTGCGAGCGAGCAGTGCCTTGCGTTCTTTCATTGAAACGGTCTTGCCGTTGCGGGATGCTCCGTCTTCAGCAACCGGCACCTGCATATCCACCTTCGTACCGGCCTGGTCGCAGAATAAATAGCCGACAATCAAATCGAGCGCTATATCGACCAGCGGCCTGCCATAAAGGTCCATATATTCGTTGCCCTGCCCTTTGATAAAAGCGACAGCCTGTTTCATTTTTTCGGTGCCGTCCTTCAACATCACAAGCAGGTCGCTGAGCTTTTCCTCGTACTGCTGAGATGCCAGCTCATCGAGGTATTTTTCAGCGGTCCCACTGCAAACGCCGCGGACGGCTGCAACCACCTGAAGCTGGCTTGTCCCCTCGTAAATCGTTGTGATACGGGCGTCGCGTGCGTGCCGTTCGCAGGCATAATCCCGCATATAACCGCTGCCGCCGAGGATTTGAATTGCATCATAAGCAACAGTATTGCACATCTCAGAATTCAAATATTTGCTCATCGGCGTAAGCATCGCAGCGAGCCTTTTGTATTTTCTGGCATCGTTCTTGATTTGCTTGTCGGCTTCAGCATCTGCGGTTGAACCTCTCTCAATCTGTTTTTGCAGGCCGATTTCCAAATCCACGACACGGGATGTTTCATACAGCAGGGCCCGGCCGGCTTCAACGGCGATTTTCATATCTATAAGCATATCCCTGACTGCCGACAACTTTTCGATTTTCACGCCGAACTGTTTTCTTGTTGCTGCGTAATCACGCGCCACTCGCAAAGCCGCCTCGGCAATGCCGAGCGACTGGGCTGCTATACCGATACGGGCGCCGTTCATCAGACTCATAACATAAGTAATAAGCCCCCGTTGACGTTCGCCTATAAGTTTTGCCGGTGCATCGTTGAAGAAAAGCTCGCAGGTCGGGCTGCCGTGTATGCCGAGCTTGTCCTCAAGCCGGCGTACTTTTACCCAGGGACCCCTTTCGACCAGATACAGGCTAAGGCCTCTGCCGTCGGCGATGTCCGGCTCACTTCGTGCAAGCACCAGCAGGATTTCGCCGCAACCATTGGTTATAAACCGCTTGACTCCCCGGATAAACCAGTTACCCTGGGCGTCCTGATAAACTCTGGCCGGCTTTTCTTTCTCGGCATCGTGGCCCGAAACTTTGATTGCCTGCAAATCAGAGCCTGCATCCGGCTCGGTAAGCACCATCGCTCCTGTAACTTTACCGGCTGCAAAATCGGGCAGATACTGCTGCTTGATTTGCTCATCAGCGAAGGCGTTGATAGTTTCGGCGATGCCCTGCAGACCTAATATTTTCATCAGGGCAGCATCGGCTCGCGAGAAGATTTCTATGGCCATCGAATAGACTATGTTGGGTAAGT
>CAZYWY010000469.1:0-820 GCA_964651605.1 uncultured Pirellulales bacterium
TAACCGACTGTACGTAACCTTTGAACTTTGCCCAGAGCAGACAAACAAAAAACAACAGGATACAACTTTTCGCAATACCACAGCTTAGCAAAATATAATCCAATCGGAGAGGGCGGCAGTATTGTCCCCTTGTCGGTTCTGTCAATCAGCCATTGCGCTCCAGAAAAAAGAGCCTCTTTTGCAGATTCTTCCAGTTGACGGATAAATAAATCGGGCTCTGTATTATTAGTCCGCAGCAGGAATACCGCCAATGTCTCGACCGCCAAAGCTGTCTCTTCGATTGATGAATTAATCCCCTTGTCACCACCCCAGCCCTTGTCTGTGTTTTGAACTGACAGCAGCCATTGAATGGCTGTAATAATCATCGATTCTGAAATGTCACTGATGTTTTCGGGTATTTTCAAGAGGTTGCTTATTACTTTGCAGGTGCCATAAACCGGATTTTCCTGTCCTGCCGTGAACTGATTGCCGAACCAAAGAGGAATCCACGAACTGTTTTTTCTCTGGGCGTCTTTCAAATAACTTGTGCGCCTGAGAATCACCCTGTGAACATTTTGCCGCATAGCAGACGGCAGGAAATTCAGCCAGACAGACATAGCAGCTATGGCGTGTGAGGTAATGTCAGGCGTACTTTTGTCGAAAGGCAGCTTTAACCAGCCTCTGCAGAAGGTCGGTATCCCGCCATCGGTCCTTTTGGGTAATCGCTTGATATCTGGACGGACAGAGTTCCACACAGACCGTGTCCGGCTTTTGCTCTTCAATGACCCGGCCGACCAAGTCAGCACTTTCCTTAGATACATGGGCTGTCCCGATGAGCGTA
>CAZYWY010000469.1:830-1651 GCA_964651605.1 uncultured Pirellulales bacterium
TCAACCGATTCAAGTACCCGGTCGTCAATATAATCAAGATTCCGTAGAGCGATTAATACTCCGCTTGTATCATCTGCATCAGGGACGGCACCGGCCAGATTTGTCCATGCCCAGCCGCCCGGCTCGCAGTGGGTATAAGGGTGAATATGTCTGTGCTGAGAACTAAGCAGCCAATCGAGAAGCTGTTTTTGGTCTTCCTGGGGCAGTACGTCTGTCAGCTTGCTGTCAGCAGAGAGAGCATCGAGTGACATTGTAGTAACCCACGAAGCAAGATTCGTGTCAATCGGCCAGCTTCCATCCTCCCGCATTGAACGTATTAAAAAATCAGTCCCTCTGCGTACTACCGGATTTTCTCTTTCTTCGCTTGCGGCAAGGCTCATCACAACGAAAGCCGTTAGCGGAGTCGCTTCGAGAAAACCTCCATTGTCAGGCTGAATCGAATGTAAAATTTTCAGCACTCTGTGCCGTACCATATAGCGGATTAACCTTATCAATGGATTCCTGGGTTTAAGGTGCTGATACCTGACAAGACCAGCCGCAATCAGAGCCGGCAGCGCATAACTTACTACTGGCAGTTGCAGAAACTTGTATAATTGATGGGGGAATATCGCCAGCTCGAACGGCAGGGGCTTTACATATCGCCAGCCTTGAACGCCCTCGCCGAGCCGCCCGGCCAGAGCGGACATTGTGAGAATAGGAACGGAGAAACTTTTATCATATCCATAATTTTTATCGAGGGTTCGAGCTAATACATCAGCTTCAAGGCTGCCGGCGTGTTTGAACAGCCACGACTGCATTTTTCCGATGGTACCGCGATACTT
>CAZYWY010000470.1:0-1648 GCA_964651605.1 uncultured Pirellulales bacterium
TTTTTCGATTAAATCGAAGATTTCTTTCGGTTCGGACATCCTGCCTATACCTGTTGCACCACAGGCCAGCCTGCCTTCGGCTGGTCCGGTTAGAATAAAACCCATTTTCTTAATAAGCTCGATGTTGTGCTGAACAGCCTGGTTCGACCACATTTTACTGTTCATCGCAGGGGCAAGAATCGCAGCGCCGGATTCTATCAGCGGCCAGCAAGCACAAATTGTCGTGCTGAGCAGGTCATCGCAGATACCGTTTGCGATTTTGCCTATGATGTTAGCTGTCGCCGGTGCAATCACAACAATTTCCGCCCAGTCGGACAGGGCTATATGGTCTATTTGATAGGCGCGGTCTGCATTCCACAGGCTGGTATATACGGCTGATGAAGTAACAGCCTCGAAACTTTTCGGGCCGACGAGCTGACAGGCATTTTCAGTCAGAATGGTTCTGACATTGGCACCTGCGGCGGCCAATTTACTCGCCAGCTCGACTGCCTTGTACGCAGCGATTCCACCGCTAACACCAAGTAGAATATTTAGTTTCTCAAGCATTATACATCCAGTTCTGCTTTCCGGCTGAAACAAGCGAACCGTTATTTTCTAAAGCTTTACGGGCTTGTTTGTAATCCTTGAGGATGTTCCGTCATCAACGGTTATTTTGTCCTGTAAAATTTCCTGGACGGCAATTTCCATTATTGTTTTACCTGCACTATCCTCAATCAGAGGCCTTGCACCCTGTAAAAGCTCCTCCAGCCTTCTTTGAACCAGCGCTGTCAGCTTGAATCGACCACCAACCTTTTTTACAATTTCATCGCTCATTAATTCTTCAATCATTTTATACAAACTCCAAACTTATTGAGATTGTCGTATTACCATATACGATATATGCCACTAACTTTCATCGATGATTTGCAGGCATTCATTCACAGCCCGCTGCAAATTATCATTTACCACCTTATGCTTGTAGTCCTGCCGGGCAATGGCGATTTCGGCGCTTGCACCACCCAGTCTTTTCCCGGCCTCTTCAGCAGGCTCTCTTGCCCGGCGGTCGAGGCGTTCAGCCAGTATTTTTTCGCCTGGCGGCAGAATAAAAATCATTACCACATCGGGAAATATTGCCTTGACCTGTCTGGCACCCTGGACATCGATTTCGAGAATGACTGTTTTACCTGCCAGGAGCAATTCTTCGACCTTGTCCCTCGGTGTGCCGTAAAGATTTCCGAATACTCTGGCGTGTTCGAGCAGCAATCCTTTTGCCAGACGCTGCTGAAATTCATCCTCCGTTATAAACCAGTAATCAACGCCATCGACTTCGGATTTGCTCCTCGGACGTGTGGTAACCGAAACGCTCAAACAGAATTCTTTCCGCCGTTTGACCAGTTCTTTGCAAATTGTACTTTTGCCCACACCTGAAGGCCCGCTTATTATTACTAATTTACCCTTTCTAACAAACTTTTGTGTCATACTTTTTTAATAGACCCATCCTATCGTTTTTATTCGATATTCTGAACCTGCTCTTTTATTCGTTCTATCCGGCATTTAATATCGACTACACAGCGGGTAATTTCAGTATCAGAAGCCTTACTTGCGATAGTATTAGCTTCCCTGAGCATCTCCTGGCTGATAAAATCAAGTCTGCGGCCTGCCTGCATTT
>CAZYWY010000471.1:0-1647 GCA_964651605.1 uncultured Pirellulales bacterium
CCGCCAAGCGCAGAGGCTGACGATGTAAGCGGCACCGCTACGACCGGCAAGGTCGTTTGCGCTGCAATGGCGCCGGCTAAATGTGCAGCCATACCAGCCCCGGCTATGATTACCTCGATTCCGTTTGCTGCTGCGTTCTTTGCAAATTCTGCGGCCACATCGGGCGTGCGGTGAGCAGATATTATTCGCACAATAGGCTCGATGCCGAAAAACCTGAGCTGCTCGATGCAGCTTTGCATCACTTCCATATCGCTGTCTGAACCCATCAGAACCGCTACAGAAATATTTTTTCCAGATACCATTTCTTTTCCTTGTTTAAATGATTAAAATATTAACCAAAACCAAAAATGATGCGGTAATGATAACGCCCGGCTGCCCCAAATGCAAGCCCAATACGCCGGACAGTGGGCGGTTAATGCCAGATAAAGGACGCCTCAATGCAGATACGAAAACCAATAGTAGCAGGTCAGTTTTATCCGGGCAGAAGCGACCACTGCCGGGAACAAATAACTGAAATCCTCGAATCGCTGCCGCTCAGGCAGGATTTGCCCTCGACCATCGTTGCCGGCATTGTGCCGCACGCCGGCTGGACTTTCAGCGGCAGAACCGCCGCTATGGTCTTTGGAGCAATAAAACAAATTCACCAACATGTAGATACTTATGTAATTTTCGGGGCAGCGCACGGCTACTACGGAAAAAAACCCGCTGTCTATAACAAAGGCTGCTGGGAAACTCCGCTTGGTCAAATCGCTGTCGATGAGGAGCTTGCTGAAGCAGTTCTTGATGCCGGACCGGCTGATGGCAACTGTAACGCACACAGAACCGAGCATAGTATCGAGGTTCAGATTCCGTTCGTGCAATTTCTTTTTCCCGAAGCAAGAATCCTGCCGGTCATTACCCCGCCGAGCGAACTGGCAATAACACTCGGCCAAAATATCGGCAGCCTGATAGCCCGGCAGAAACAAAAAATCGTATGCATTGGCTCGACCGATTTAACGCATTACGGGCCGCGATATGGCTTTACACCGATGGGCATAGGCACAACAGCCCTCGAATGGGCAGAGCGGGTCAATGACAGGCAATTCATCGACCGGGCACTGCGACTTGAACCGCAGGCGCTGCTGGATGGTGCTATGGAAAATTATTATGCCTGCGGCCCGGGCGCAGCAGCGGCAACAATCGCCTGTGCAAAAACACTCGGTGTAGAGAAAGGAATCCTGCTCGAGCATACCAACAGCAACCAGGTAATGCTCCAGCAGTTCGGCGAAGCAGGGGATGACAGCGTTGGGTATACAGCTATGGTTTTCTAAAATATTATTGATTTTTGAATAATTATCTAAACGCATCTTGAAAATATATCAGGACACAAACAGCAAATACAAATCAAATATTAAAAATGGTACGGTTCGTCGTACATTCCACGTTCAAAGCGGGCGTTTGTGGGCAATGTCATTCCGTCCACATTTGGCTACGCTCAGGGCAGACACTGCGCGGGAATGAAAAAGAATATTGTAGGTTGTGCATCGCACAACAATCATTTTAATTTGAAGTGGTTTGCATTGCAGTCTATGTGACTTCTACCTTCTACTTAACTCGACTTTTGCCATTTTATATAGTCATGCTGCCTGGCTGAGATAATCCAGCAGC
>CAZYWY010000472.1:0-1633 GCA_964651605.1 uncultured Pirellulales bacterium
CATGGATTGCCTTATTAAGCACAACTTCTTGCATTTTCCGTTTAAGATTCCCAAAAATCCCGTGTTTTTTTGTCAAACAGACTAAATTGGTTCAGCTTTGGTTCAGCTTGAAAAACCATTTCAATCTCTATAACATCTCTATTGACAGTAAGTTATGATAATTCTGGTCGTCCCGAAACTATGTGCCGTGATTACGTAAAATCGAAACTACACCCATAAAAAATGCAAAACAAAGCCAATTTAAAGCCAAAACAAACCCAATTCAAAGCCAATTTTATGGCTCTCAAGTTTCTGTTGCCAAGCCTATTGCACCTGAGGGCATTTGCAGAATTTTTGCAGGCTCCTCTGGAAAACCGGTGCCGGCGGAGAGGTATGCCGCTCCAAGAACAGCCATATTGTTAAGATTTTCCCTGCCGGTGCTTTGGAGTTTGTTATCATCAGGTGACAAAATGCCCAGAGCCAGATTTTTCAGCAGTTCCGTCATACAGCCAAGCCGGTCATCCTTATATTCATTTTGTTCGGTGATATTTCCTGTGCCGTCCCTGACGACCATCTGAGTCCTGGTGACAGTTACAACGCAGTTCCTGCCATATATAGTCAATAACTCCTGTGCCGGCCCGGTTTCACTGCGTCTGGATGCAACAAGATTGCCTATAAAAGAATCCGAGAACTTCATAGTTACAACGGCAGTATCTTCTGTCAGATATGACCTCTGCCGTTTGTCCTGTGCCTGATTTGTCCGCAGGCAATAGACCTGTTCCGGTATGCCGAAATTACTTATGAGCTGGTCTATTATTCCATAACAATTATAGAGCAGCACACCACCGCCGGCCAGCTTTGGGTCGTTTTGCCAACCCGGATATGGTTCATTGCCGAAGTTACAATATGCTGTGTACAGGAAAATCTGCTCGATTCTGCCCTGCAGAAGGAAATTTCTCAAAGCCAAAAAACTCTCAGAATATCTGGATGGATTAGCGATGACGAACTGTACCGCCTCATCATCTGCCAATCGTACAAATCTGGCAGCCTCTTCATAATCCCTTGCTGCGGGCGCCAGCTTTAGTACGTTGAATTTCTTTTTCATTGCCAGACGAATATGCTCATCGCAGTTGTGTATATCTGCGGCAACCAGCAATAACCGATTCTGCCGGTCCAACTTTGAATCCATTGCCGTAACCAGTTGCCTGTAATCATTGTAGGCAGCACACTTGAAGTTAGCCGCCGTTTTTTCCGCCAGAGCAGAATCGGTGTCGGATATTGCCTCAATATCAAAATAACCGGTTGCCTCGGCGGCTTCGAGCAGTGTCCTGCCTTGCTGGTTAATGCCGAGTATGGCTGTTTTTATTCTGTTTTCGCTCATTAAATGTCCTGCCTGATATTTTATTGTGTTGATGATTTTACAGACTCCGACAGAAAAATAAAATATGAAAAGACAAAAATTAACGGTTTTAATTGCTCATAAAAATAATTTTTTTGTTGAAAATATTTGTAGCTGTGCAGTATAATACCGCAAAGTTAGGTTTATTCTTTCGTCTCTCAAGAATATATCCTTGATTAAAACCGAGGGACATAATTTACGGCCGACAGTTGGCCCAAGGAGCACAGTAGTGGACACAGGTACAGTAAAGTGGTT
>CAZYWY010000473.1:0-1617 GCA_964651605.1 uncultured Pirellulales bacterium
TCCGTTTGTCGAACAAAGTATGCTCAGCGCAATTATTAATCACAAATGATATGAGTAATATTTGCAGAAGGGTACTCATTAACTTATCTACTGATTTACTCGTTCGAGAACCCGTTAGAAAATGAGGTAAAGATAGTTCTTGAAGCCGGCTTATTTAGCGGGCAGATTCAAATACCGGGATATTGAAAGGAGTCTTTTTCTCTCCCGTCTTTTTTTTGGAGAGAACAAAAACCATCGGTTCCAGTCCTGTTTTTGCGAATCGCCAGCAGATTTGTCTGCCTGCGAAACTTCAGCCTTTTCAACAGGACGAGCGGCAGAAACGAGCGGTTTGGGCGCATTACGACCAGAGCCGGTTAGACCAGCCGATGTAATATACTGTTGAATATTGTCCACTTTTGCGTTCCATACTCCATTAAAAATGACTTCCACATCCTTGTGCAAACCCGGCTTGTAAGCTGCCATGATTTGCTCCTTAAAAAAATACCTAATAATTAAAAGCAAATATCAAAAATGCGGAATCTCTTCCTTTTACCTTTCAATCTTATATTCTACCAGACCCGGCTTTGTTGGCCAGTCCCACTCTACAACTGCGTGAACATAATCCACATAAGCATAATTGCCTGGGGTCCTTTCCTGGTTCTCAATCTTCAGTTGAAAGCTACCGAGCTTCTGGAATGTATCAACAAAACTGGTTACATCCAATAAGTCAACGCGGTCTCCATCAGTATCAGCTCGGAGTGGCGCCGGCATTGAAACCCAGGTCTGCGGATTATCAGGCCAGCCGGTACCTATACTCCATACCAGCTTCTCCGGCGTAAATTGCTCCTTTTCCGAATGTTCAACGTAGATATTTACCGAGGTGATTTTCGCCCCCGTTGAAATAACTATATTATTGAAATCAAATATCACAAAAGCTCCGGGCCTGACTTCCAGACGATTGTTATCGCTTTTTTGAACAACATAAGTACGATTCTCCGCCGACAAAGTTTTTTTAGTTAGTGAATCATACCCATCCGTAACAGCCAGCACAGCTATCTTCGCAGGAGCCGGATTTATATGTATGGAAAATTTCTGTGTATCTGAAACCGGCACGCTGTTGCTGTCGGCCACCATAACCTCCACTTCAACCGAGTTTGTATCTGCCTGCATATCTTTAACAGTCGGCATCCATTGTATTTGGCCGGTCGTCGGGTCAATAGTCATCCCCTTGGGCTTTTCCAGTAACTCATAAGTCAGAGTATCCCCCCGGTCGGGGTCCACAGCGTTGACATCATAGACATAGGCAACTGTCAGGGATGCCTGAGTAACAGGCTTTGAGGTTATAACCGGTGAATGATTTACTTTGCTGACTACGACATTTACAGTTGCGGTAGAGGTTTCACCAGCCGGGTCACTGATGGTGTAGGTAAAGCTATCGGTGCCGCTAAAATACTCGTTGGGCAAATAATTGACAGTACCATTGTCATTTATGGCGACCGTGCCGTGCTGGCCTTGTGTGACGCTGATGACTTTCAGAGGGTCGTTATCCACATCAACATCGTTGACAAGCACATTTAACCCGATCTTGGGCGTATCTCCCCGGGTGGTTATTTTATCGTCTTTAGCCACAGGCGGGTC
>CAZYWY010000474.1:0-1611 GCA_964651605.1 uncultured Pirellulales bacterium
CTTGCGCTTCGCCTACGGCTTCGCTCCAGCAATACACAACAGAATATGTGGGTAACTCTCTAATTGCATGTGGTACATAATATGGGGTCAGGTCACTCAAAACGTACAGCTTTGGCCCACGTTTATAGTTATTATTGCAACCTTGTTATGACTATCTCCAAAGGATACCCAATGGAGTTGACCTTATACCTTTTTATTAGGTATGTATCACAATAAGCATCTGCTATTTTGCCATCAATTTGAACAATCCTGCAAGATTATTGGTTGCCATTCGATTTTGGCGGCGCCGAGCAGGGTGCCGGTGGCATAAGCCAGGTCCACAACAGCGATTTGATATTCGGTCAGGGCAGCAATTTCGGAGTATTCGGCGTTGGCGAGATTAGCCTGTGCCTGCAGAACTTCGGTCGAAGTGACAAGACCAAGCTCGAACTGGCGTCTTTCAGCCTCATAAAGCCTGCCTTCCAGGAGCGAGCTTTGCCTGGAGGCCAAAATCCGCTGCCAGTTGGCCTCAAGCTGGTCGGCAGCGTTGAGAACCTCATATTCGATAAGCTGCTTTCTATTGTCCCGACTTGATAATCTTTGTGCCCGCTGGAGTACTACCTGCTGTAACTGGCTCTTTGCAGCCCGATTACCAAGAGGTACTACAAGCTGCAGTCCGACACGATGGTCCTCGAAACGCTTGTCGAAAAGCAAATCATACGAATTGCTGCGTGCCGGACCTAAGCCGTTTATGTTATATGTATAATCTACTGTCACTAAGGGCAGCGTCTGGTTCTTCATATAATCGATAGTATCGACATCCTGAAGGATTTGCAGTTCCAGCTCGAGCATTTCCATCCTTTGCTCCAGAGCGATTTTAACAAGCTGATTAGGGTCAAGCATATAATGGACAGGGTCCGGCTCGGTGGACGGAATCAGCACAGTCGGTGATTTCATACCTATACCGGCCATATTAAGGGTTCGCTTGAGCTCGCGTTCTCTTGCGCGAAGGCTGTTTTCTGCCACGATGATAGCTTCAAGCCGGCTTGCCAGGCCTGCCTCGGTGCGAGTTACCTCGACTTGTGCCCGTTCACCAGCCCGGACGAAACGCTGTGCCTGCTGGTTGAGAGTATCGGCAAGGTTATATTGCTGGTTGCTAACCTCAAGTTGTCGCCTAGCTGCATAAAGCCGCCAGTACGCTCGGTCAACATCAGCGATAATTCGTATCACCTCCAGTTTTGTCGATGCTTCGGTAATCAGACGATTAGATTCGGCAATTCTGATGCTATAGGTATTTACACGATTTCCTGCATTGCGAAGCAGCGGCTGGCTGATAGAAGCAGAAAAGTCCGATGTATAGGCAGGATTAAGTGTTGAGAAAATATTATCGGTTTTGAAGCGAGAATCAGCCAGGTCAAAATTCAGCGTGCCTCCTGTTCGCAGCGGCATCTGGACACCGAGGTTTGTATTTATTGAGTTACCCTGTGAACCGGAAAGAGTTGAAGAAGTTGGGGTATCTGTTTTAGAAAAAGATGTGCCGGCTGAAAACGCCGCCTCGAACTTCGCCTGCTGCTGGTCAACGTGTTCAGCAGCAATTGTAGGATTGATAAGCTGCACCTTAAGCTCGAGATT
>CAZYWY010000475.1:0-1580 GCA_964651605.1 uncultured Pirellulales bacterium
TGGCTTCTTATTTCAAGGCTGAATCCGCCGGCATCGGCTCAATGCCCGAATATTTCGGAAAAGACCCTCCCTATGCAATGATGTACGCAACTACTGCAGGGGTTGAGTATCTCCACCAGGCACTTGCAAGGGCAGTCAAGGATAAAAATACTTATGTGGCACTTGGACTTATTGAGGCATTAGCTACCACCGCAGGCGAAAAGTCGCTGTTTTACCGGATAGGCATGGAACAGCCTCTTGTCCAGGCACTTTCATTTGGTGACAAAATGGTCAGATACAGTGCCGCTATTGCAATTGCATCAGCCAACCCACAGGAAAGTTTCCCCGAAAGCAGGCTGGTGGTGGCGAATTTGGCCGAAGCTCTTGCACAGAAGGAAAAATCCTCCTCTGATGAAGAAAAAGGGTTTTGGAATGAAACAATAGCTGAAAATTACGCCCTGCGGTCGGTAACGGCTATGCTCGAGCTTGCGAAAGCTCATAATACCGTTATAGACCTGTCTGCGGCTATGGATACACTCATAAGTGCCGGTGACAGCAATAATCCCGACATCCAGATTTTGTCCGGCCAGGTCCTCTCGCACATAGCGAATCCGGCCGCTCAGCAGGCGCTCGCCAAGTCCGGTGTTAATCCCAACAAGGCTTTAGAAGCTGTTGATCCCAACATGGTTTTAGAGGTTCAAATAGCTGCTTTCGAGTCACTTGCAGTTTCGGCAAAGTTAAATGGTAATTTCCTGACCGACCAGCAAATTAACAGCATCTACAAAATTATCCAGGAAGAAGAAACCGATGCTGACCTTCGCGACGCAGCGGCCACAGCTTACGGCGCACTGAATCTGCCCAGCCTAAAGGTTAAAGACCTGATTCTCGACCAGGCTAAAAGCTGACGGTTTTTTTCGCAAGAAACCAAGCACAGAATTTTTAAGAGTTTTCCCCGCAGTTGAATTTTGTGGTAGTTGATGCTGGCGCACTGCTTTTATGGAATGTCGATTAATGCCCTGCCTTATTAGGCAAATTTTTGAGTTATTAAATCTTTATCGAATTCAAGAGAGTAAGATAAAACTGTTCTTAAATCTATCTTTTTGGAGGCATTTAGGATTTCTATACTAACAATCTTATCTTGCGAAGTTGTATCTATATTAACACCTTCAGAAATTTCTATAACTCCATCCGGTTTATCATCTCCCAGCTTCAAATATAAAGCATCTACTTCATCATCTTCGAGAATCACTTGTAAGACTTGCCTGTAGCTCTCATGGTCGGCGCTGGCAATCATGTCGAGCGGATTTGAAAAGCTCGCCTCCTCAACCAAGAGCTCTCTCAGTCGCTCAATGGTTTTTGGACTGAAAGTGGCGACCTGCAAACCGAGTCCAGCCACCGCATCTGTCGCCAGAATCGCCGGGCCGCCGCCGTTTGAGACAATCGCAACGCGGTCGCCTTTCGGAATCGGCTGATGAGCAAAAGCCTGAGCATAGTCGAAGAGTTCCTCGACAGTATCCACGCGCAGGACACCTGTCGCGTCGAAGAGAGCGTCGGCAGCCACATCCATACCGGCGAGACTGGCCGTATGACTCGTCGCTGCA
>CAZYWY010000476.1:0-1579 GCA_964651605.1 uncultured Pirellulales bacterium
ATCATCCTGGCCAACACTTACCACTTAATGCTCAGACCCGGCGTCGAGACAATTCAGCAGCTCGGCGGACTGGGCAAATTTATGGCATGGGATGGTCCTATTCTGACCGACAGCGGCGGTTATCAGGTCTTTTCGCTGAATCCGCTGACGAAAATCGACGATGGCGGGATCGAATTCGCCAATCATATCGACGGCTCGAAAGTCCGCCTTGATGCAGAGACGGCTATTGACATTCAGAACCGGCTGGGTGTGGATATTATTATGTGCTTCGACCAGTGTGCAGCCTTCGGCACAGGGTTCGACCAGCTCCGGCAGGTTGTTGAAAGGACGATTCAGTGGGCAAAACGCTCGAAGGCTGCCCACGCAAATCCACGCCAGCTCCTTTTCGGGATTGTTCAGGGCGGCATTGATGCTGACCTGCGGGCATACTGTGCGTCGGAACTTGTCAAAATCGGCTTCGATGGTTATGCTATCGGCGGATTAAGTGTTGGTGAAGGACACGATAATATGCTCAAAACCATTAGAAATACAAGGCCGTTGCTGCCGGATGCTCAACCCGTCTATCTTATGGGTGCAGGCACGCCAGCGGACATTGTCGCAGCGGTTGCGGCAGGGGTCGATATGTTCGACTGTGTTCTGCCGACTCGCAATGGCAGAAATGCCTTTGCCTTTACATCCGCAGGAGCAATTCGGCTCCGCAACAGCGTACACATAAAAGACCCGAAACCAATTGAGGACGATTGCGACTGCTATACCTGCCGGAATTTCAGCAGGGCGGTGCTGAGGCATTATTTCAACTCTGATGAGATGCTGGGCCCCATACTGACGAGCCTGCATAATTTGAGATTTTACCAGAGACTGATGGGCAAAATCCGCTCAGCTATCAAGGATGGTACATTTTCCGGGCTGGCAAAAGAATTCCCGGCAAACAAAACATTTGATAATTAAAACAAATTTGCTATTATTACTTGTTTTAGCATCCGGTGTTCGGTTTTTGTACGCTGAATGCTGTACTCTATACGCTGTACGCTGGATACTGAACGTTGAATTTTTGAAGGGAATATAGAAATGGATAATTTATGGATATTGGCACAGGCAGCCGGCGGTGTCGGCTCGACGAATGTTAGTGATGAGAATCAGGTAGGCACAAGCACAGACAGCCCCGGCGGTGAGCCTACCGGCCAAAAGACGACAGGTCCAGGCAATTCCAATTGGATAATTTTAATGGCGGTGATGGCGATTATGGTCGTTATGATGTTCAGGGGGCCGCAGAAGCAAAAGAAGGAGCGAAAAAAACTCGAACAGTCGCTCGAGAAAAACGACAAGGTCGTTACAGTTGGCGGAATCATCGGTGTCGTTACCGATTTGAAAGAAGAAGAGGTTACGCTGAAAATCGATGAATCAAACAATACCAAGATAAAGATTCAGCGGCGGGCTATCGGAAGAAATCTCTCGAAGGAAAAAGCGTAAACATAAAAAAGCTGGGATTACGCCGTAGAGGTTTTACTTAAAATCAAAAATCAAAGATTAAAATGCAAAATGACAATGTAAAAATCAAAAAGAAAATATCCAGGAACAG
>CAZYWY010000477.1:0-1572 GCA_964651605.1 uncultured Pirellulales bacterium
TGCAGGAGATATTAACGGCGACTGTAAGGTAGATTTAGCTGACTTGGAAATCCTGATGCTCCACTGGCTGGAGGAACATTAACGCTGAGTTCGTTTTTAGTGTCGTAGAATGAGCTTTAGCATAAGCGGAAAGTTGTGGTTTGAAAATTGCTGTGGCCTTAACAAGCAGGCCGTGCGTGAGGTGAGGTGGGAGTGTTTTATTTTTTTGTCGGCGGGTCGGGCAACCACAGTTTTTAGTTTTGAGTTTTGAGTTGTTAGTTATTTATCGGCGGGTCGGGCAGTATAGTGGGTGAGGTTTGTCCATTATAAGTAAAACCGAGCTTTGCAGGCAATTCGCCCCTGCTGCTGCCGGAGCCGAGCAATCTGTTATGTTCAGCCATTAGTGCCTGAAAATCCTTTTTTTCAATAGCCTGTTTCAATTTTGTCTGCTGCTGGCCCAAAAGCCGGCTGAGACACTTTTGCTCGGTCTGAATAATCACAGTAAGAAGGTATTGTCTCTGCTGATTGTCGAGGAGACTCGCACCTTTGACATATCGCTGAATCACGTAAGAATACAACTGTGCAAAACGCTCGGCCAAGGCCTCTTTTGGGGTATAGGGTATAGGGTTTAGGGTGTAGGCTTGAACCCCTGTCCCCTGTCCCCTATCCCCTATGGATGATATTTTGCTATCGAGCATTTGGAGAATTGTACTATCCACAAGCTCTGTTTGCACTGTCCAGTCGGCGTACTGTTTTATTCTTGCATCGGCAACCTGCAACAGCAGTTGCACTGCCTGCGGGCTATTCAGGCCGGCGGCAAATTGCGCTATCAGAGCAATAACTTCAGGGGCGCTGCTTTCGACGATTTTCGACATTTTGTCTGTAAGAACCTGTGCCAGTTTCGTATCGGAGTTTTGTCCCGAATTAAGCTGCTTTAGCATTTCAGGATTATTCAGACAGCGGACAGCCTGGTATCGAACCGCCATACTCTCTGCGTTGAGCTGGCCTGCTGCCAGTTCCCGCAGGCGATTTTCGGCAAGCTCGTCCGTCAGAACCAGCAAATTTATAAGTATGATGTTTTGCCGTTCCTGCGGTTGCAGCTTGGAGGCTTGCGTGAAGGCATCAGGCAGATATTTATACAACGAGTCGGAAAACTGCTTTGCATATTCGCCCTGGGTGCTTCTTCTGCGGAGAATTGCTGTACGCAGCGATGCGGTATCCGACAGGTCGTTTGCGTAAAGCAGGTCGTTGACCGCCTTTGAAATAAAACTATCGATTATTTCCTTGTCCCGCCGCTCAAGCACGGGCTTATTAAGTACCTGGTCTATGGCTTCTCTGCCTGCTGCTGACGCTCCAACAGCCGGCATCAGGATAAGCAGAGATAAAAAAAGAACAATTTGCTTGAGCCGCATTTTACAAAAGCCCCGGGAAACAGATATGGTAAATAATTTCTCAGCCGGCAAAGTTAACCTAACTTATATAGTATAGTTATTTCAGGCCGTTTTGTCAAGCTCATAGCCGGCAGCTCAGGACTTTATTGTCGGCTGCGGCATTTGCTTGAGGCTGCGATATCGGTCTTTTTTCTTCGGCAGT
>CAZYWY010000478.1:0-1571 GCA_964651605.1 uncultured Pirellulales bacterium
ATTTGATGATAAAATTTTCAAACCAGCCAAATCATTCAGGGACGGTATCGTATCGGCGAAAGGGGCGGTTTGTTTAATGGCAGGGTTGTCCTGTTTTAATTCGAGCCAAGGTGCCAGATAAACAATATCGTCTCGCAGATCTTCGCACTGATTTTGCAGCGCACAAATCCAGAAGAATGCTTCACTATCTTTAAGCACAAGCCCTTTGAGTTCCGTTATAACTAAAGCAAACGCTGACAGACCACTATTTATATCGGGCAACGTTGCCGATGCAGATTCCAAAGATTTTATTTGTTCCGACAATGTTTTTTGTATGCGGTTGAAATTACCGTCATCCATCCCCTGCTGTTTTTTATTCAACTCAGTTTGCAACTCATCAAACAGAATTTGAGAGGTATCATCCAGACCCCGCAGCCATTTTTCCGGCACAATAGGACGATTCACCAGTTCCGCGAAACCGGCACTGAGCGTTATCAGCGAACCTGTCAAGTTACCACTGTCAGCAGTAGAAATATAACGTGGGTGAAACGGGTGCAAACTTTGTGTATCATACCAATTATAGAAGTGGCCGTGATATCGAGGCAGTTCTTCCATTGTTTTAAATGTTTCGGAGATGTTCTCTATCAGTTTTTTCGCTGATATGTACCCGAAGTCGCATGCAGCCAGATTGCTAAGAAGAGCCATCCCTATATTTGTAGGCGAGGTTCGATGAGCCTGCCCGACAAAAGGGTCTTCCTGAAAATTATCAGGCGGCAACCAGTGGTTCTCTTGACCGACAAATTGCCCAAAAAATGCCCATGTGCGCCGAGCCATTTTTCGCAGGAATAATTCCTGTTCATCAGTCATCTCCCGCCTTGCTGGCAAAGTCGGACGGCTAAGCCACCAGGCAATCATCGGCGAGAGGAACCATCCTGTCAGTAAAACACCGATAATTCCCAGTCTCCCAGGTCCACTTGGAGACTGTGGTATATACCGCAACCAGTGTAAAGATTCAGCAATAGCCGGGAATTTAGTTACGGCCATCATTGCGGTGATAACCACTACTGCCAATGGGGCAATCCACATGGTTTCAAATGTCCCCGGCAGGGTATTATTAGCCTTTTTATCAGCATCCGACGCCGTTTGCCATTCAAGCATGTGCCGGTGGCTAACCAACAGGCGCCAAGCTGTTAACAGAATAGCTTTAACATAAAAATAGGCATTAAAGGGTATCTGGAGCATATCGAGAAAGTCTATCAACCAAATCCGCAATTCCTTGCGAATGGCGTGTACAATGTGGGTGGACCATCGCAAATGCTTGGGTTTGACAAGCAACACCTGAAACGACTTTAACAAATTGGGTAAAAAAAAGATTGCCATGAGCAGCACAGTCAAACTCATCGCAGCATTTGCTGCGCCAAACCAACCGAGGAGAAGCGCCCCAAAAAAAGATAAAGGTACAAGCGTTCTCCTGAGATTATCTAAAATCATCCATTTGGCTAATAAACTGAGAGGATTGTGACATGGTTTTCCATCCGGACCCGGCACCGCAGGCAAAAGCCATCGCGCAATCTGCCAGTCACCCCGTGCCC
>CAZYWY010000479.1:0-1567 GCA_964651605.1 uncultured Pirellulales bacterium
TGGATTCACGATGGTCGAGCTTATGGCAGTACTTATTATCCTTGGACTGCTGGCCACGTTGCTGTTGAAGAATTTTATGGGTCAGACTGATATAGCACGGACAATAACAACAAAGGTTAATCTCAAAGAGCTTCATAGCACCGTCAACCAGTTCAAGATGGATACTGGCCGGTTTCCAACCGAGGACGAAGGCCTGAAGGTACTGATTCGGCAGCCCGGCGATGTCTCCACCTGGCAGTCAGGGGGATACCTGCAAACAACTGAACTGCCCAAAGACGGCTGGCAAAATGACTATATCTACGAGGTGCCGGGAGGTGGGATACCATTTGTAATCAGAAGCTGCGGCCCGGATGGTCAAAGGGACACAGAAGATGATTTACTCAGCACAGATGCAAACTGAAAAACGAAGGTTGAGGGACGAGGGACGAGAGACGATGGATAACTCATCAATCATCCATCATCCTTCATCCTCCGGTTTTACGCTGACCGAGCTGATTATCGTGATGGTGGTTATGTCGGCTTTTGTGATGCTTGCACAACTGAATCTTTTTGGACTGCTTGAAAAAAACAGTTTCAAGGCACAGATACAACAGCTTGTCTCGACAATGCAAATGGCAGCCAGTGCCGCCGGTCAGAGTGATAAAAGATACGAGGTTATTATCGACCTGGAGCAGCAGAGTTATCTGCTTCGAGAAATCACCACCCCTGACCTGTCGGTTGTTTTAGACGAGGAGATTATAACGCAGAACAATCTCGGCAGTAATTGCAGGATTGTCTATGTTGAATTCGATGACGGACAGAATACCAGTTCGGGCAAGGCAAAATTCAGAGCAGGCCGGTCAGGCTGGGCTTATGGCGGCAAAATCGTCATCCAGGATGAACAAGAGAATACTTATTCCATTGTAGTTAACAGGCTCAACAGAATGATTGCCCTGCAGGAAGGTGACGTTGAGCTTTTGGAGCCGAAAACCAGAGATGAAGTTATTTTCTAAAAATCATAATATTCGCCACAATCCGCCCGGTGCTTTACACCCAAAAAAATATGCGTCTTGCGGTGCAAAAAACAATGCTTTCAGCCTGGTAGAGGTTCTAACCGCATTGACCATTCTCGCGCTTGTCGCATCGAGCGTAATGGTTGTAATAGACCGCAGTATCTGTTCAGCAGCCGATTCGGAACTACAGATGCAGGCGTTCGAGGTTGCACACGAGAATATGGAAACTCTGCTGTGTAAAACGTCCATCGAGCAAATGCGCGACTCCGGAATAAGTGACAAATACCCCGGCATTTCCTGGCAAACGTCAGTCGAGACATTTTTCGAGCCGATAACTGCGAGAATGTGGCTGCGAGGTGTCTGCCAGGCTGATTATACGGACTCGAAGAACCTCCGGCAAACAGTCGAGCTGACGCACTGGCTGACCGGATTAACAACTATGGAACTGCTCCAGATTATGTGGCAGCAGGAAGAAGAAATTATGGATAATCAGCTCCTCAAAACAATAGAACAGGCAGCTAATTACGCCTTGGTAGATTTAACTACGATTGAACAATGGCTTGATAACGGAATGC
>CAZYWY010000480.1:0-1546 GCA_964651605.1 uncultured Pirellulales bacterium
TAATGACATCGAACAGCAGTAGTATTCAGGGAAGAAAATGACTCGGAAAATTGTTGCAACCTCAGCTTTACCTTACGCAAATGGCCCAATACATATCGGGCATCTTGTCGAATATATTCAGACCGATATTTGGGTGCGTTTTCAAAAACTCTGCGGTAATCAGTGCCTCTATTTCTGTGCCGATGACACGCACGGAACGCCGGTTATGCTCAGCGCAAAAGCTGCCGGAGTAAGCCCGGAAGAACTGATTGAAAAAGTCCACAAGGAGCATAAGGCTGATTTTGACGGCTTTTATGTGGAATTCGACAACTATTACTCCACTCATTCACCGGAGAATAAATATTTTAGCGAGATGATATTTAACAGGCTGAACCAGGCCGGCTCAATCATTAAACGTGATGTTCAGCAGGCCTATTGCGAGAATTGCAAAATTTCGCTGCCGGACAGATTTATCAGAGGCACCTGCCCAAAATGCAAGGCCGAAAATCAGTATGGCGATTCGTGCGAATCCTGTGGCACAACTTACAGGCCTTCCGATTTGATAAATCCCTATTGTGCAACCTGTAAGGGAACACCGGTATTAAAAACATCCGAGCATTATTTTTTCAAGCTGGCTGACTATGAAAACAGGTTGAAGGAGCTTTTCGCCTCCGGTTATATCCAGGATGCGGTTGCCAATAAACTTGATGAATGGTTCAGTGCGGGCTTGAAAGACTGGGATATCTCCCGTGATGGGCCATATTTCGGATTCAAAATCCCCGGCGAGGAGAACAAGTTTTTCTATGTCTGGCTGGATGCACCGGTTGGATATATAGCATCGGCCAAAAATTACTGCGACCGGGCAGGTCTGGATTTTTCAAAGCTCTGGCCGGAACGAAACTCGGATGGTTCTGCCAATGACGGGTATGAATTATATCATTTCATCGGCAAGGATATTATGTATTTTCACGCCCTTTTCTGGCCTGCTATGCTGCTCGGTGCCGGCATCAAGACCGCTGACAAATTATTTATTCACGGCTTTCTGATTGTCAATGGCCAGAAAATGAGCAAATCGCGTGGAACATTTATAAAGGCAAGCACATACTTAAAGTATCTCGACCCTGAATACTTGCGATATTATTACGCAAGCAAACTCTCGGAAGGAATAGATGATATTGATTTAAGTATCGAAGATTTTATCAATAAGACAAATTCCGATATTGTGGGCAAATTCGCAAATCTGGCTTCTCGTTCGGTTCCTATGCTGACTACCAGGCTCGATTCGCGATTAGGTCAACTGAACCAGGCTGGCAGGAAACTGATAAATAAACTTATAGCTGCAAAAGAAGGCATAATTAAAGATTATGAAAATCTCCAGTATGCTTCTGTAATCCGAACACTGATGTCTTTGGCTGATAAAGCCAACCGGTACATCGAGCAAGAGCAACCCTGGGCTACGATTAAGACTGACCCGGAACAAACCAGAACAACTTTAACTTCGGTAATAAACGCCTTTAGGATTTTGACCATTTATCTCAAGCCTGTTCTGCCGAAATTTGCTCAACAA
>CAZYWY010000481.1:0-1513 GCA_964651605.1 uncultured Pirellulales bacterium
TCCTGAAGAAGTAAAGAAACCATTGTCTGCATATGCATATGGCGTGACCCCCGAAAACTGTACCATTGCGAATTAGAGAGTATCCGATAAAATAACTCGGTTTTTAGGGAAAGGATACTCTTATGAAAAGAAGGTGCCACAAGCCGGAACAGATTGTCAAAATGCTTCGTGAGGCTGAAGCTAAACTCGCTGAAGGTCTGACAGTAGAGGATGTATGCAGGCAGTTGCAGATCAGCGACGCGACCTACTACAACTGGAAAAAGCAGTACGGCCGGATGAAGCTCGACCAGGTCAAGCAGCTAAAGGCTGTTCAAAAGGAGAACGCCCGGCTCAAAAAATTGGTAGCGGATTTGTCACTCGATAATGTCATTCTCAAAGAAGCGTTATCGGGAAACTACTAAGCCCGGCGAGGAAGCGAAAAGCTGCACAATACACACAGCAGCAGATAGAGGTTTCCGAACGTCGGGCATGTCAGGTTGTCGGCCAGCCGAGAATGACACAACGTTATAAAACAAAGCAGCCGGACAAGGACAAGGCGTTGACCACAGAGATAAAGAAGTTTGCCAAGAAGTATAAGCGATACGGTTATCGTATGATTACGGCCAAACTGCGACAGGCAGGCTGGAATGTTAATCACAAGCGTGTTCAGAGGATATGGCAAAAGGAGGGCTTACAGGTGCCTTACAGGCGAAAATTCAAAAAGGCACAGGGCAGCTCAGAGAATAGTTGCGCCGTCAAGAAGTCTGAATACCGCAATCACGTATGGACATACGATTTTATGAGTGATCAGACAGAAGACAGCAAAAGCTTTAAGCTATTAACAGTTTTGGATGAGTTCACACGCGAGAGTCCTGCTATTGAGCTGGGCCGGTCAATCCGTGCCAAGGATGTGATTAGCGTACTGGAGTATCTGTTTATGGTTCGCGGAATGCCGAAGTTTATCCGCAGTGATAATGGGCCGGAGTTTGTTGCTGCCGCCATCAGAAAATGGTTGCGCCAAAAGCAGATCGGAACGCTTCATATTGCGCCCGGCAGTCCGTGGGAAAATGGCTATATCGAGTCGTTCAATGGCAAGCTTCGTGATGATGTTCTGGATCGTGAGGTATTTTATTCGATGAAGGAGGCGAAAGTCATTGTCGAAAACTGGCGGTTAGAATATAATAACCACCGTCCACACAGCAGTCTGGATTATATGACGCCGGCAGCGTTTGCGGCGTGTTGCAATCCGCCAGGCTCCGCTGCGCTACGCCTGCCGGATTGCAGGTTAAGGACGGATAACTCTCTAATTGAGTGTGGTACATAATCCGGGGTCAGACCACTTTATT
This sequence comes from uncultured Pirellulales bacterium, assembly GCA_964651605.1. Classification (GTDB taxonomy): domain Bacteria; phylum Planctomycetota; class Phycisphaerae; order Sedimentisphaerales; family Anaerobacaceae; genus JAFGPS01. The sequence continues at coordinate 1,326 of CAZYWY010000481.1, forward strand.
ATCACAAAAAGAGGAATTCTGAAAAATTATGATATGAACAATTGATTAGTTTCTAAAGAATTTGCTGTTTGGTGCGAAACGAATTTATTCTTATATTATTGTTCGTACGAACTTCTTTGAAATCTTTTATTGGCCGGTAATTCTTACCATAGCCAGTATAACCAAGAGACCAACTATAAGCACAGCGG
>CAZYWY010000482.1:0-594 GCA_964651605.1 uncultured Pirellulales bacterium
AGTTTTAATTATTCTGCGGCCCATGCATTTCTGCGCGGGCTTTTTTTATTCCTTTGCACCGGCCTTTTCGAGAAGCTCCACTATCTGCTTATTGTCTTTACTTTTTGCTATGCTCAAGGCAGTACTGCCGTCATTGGCCCTGATATTTATATCAGCCCCGGCTGCAATCAACAACTCCACAACGTCAATATGCCCGTTTTGCGAGGCCAGATACAGGGCTGTTGTGCCGGTGTCGGTTTTCCTGACATTGACATCGGCGCCCTTGGCAATAAGCATCCTGACGATTTCCGTATGGCCGTTCTGTGATGCCACCCACAATTCCGTTACACCGCTGCCGAGTTCATATACATTGACGGCGGCGCCTTTTTCCAGAAGCAGCTTAACAACCTCGGTATGCCCCTGCTGCGAGGCCTGCCACAATGCGGTTACGCCACTGGTAGTTTCCCTGACATTGACATCGGCGCCTTTTTCCAGAAGCAACCTGACGATTTCCGTATAGCCAGCCCACGAGGCCTGCCACAGGGCGGTTATCTCATTGGAATTTGAGCGTACATTAACATCGGCACCTTTTTCCAGAAGCAGCCTGACAACTTC
>CAZYWY010000482.1:604-1513 GCA_964651605.1 uncultured Pirellulales bacterium
CCGTCCTGTGATGCCACCCACAGGGCTGTTACACCGCTGGCGGCTTCACCGGCACTGACATCAGCACCTTTATCCAGAAGCAGCTTTACCACATCCGTATTGCCCTGCTGTGACGCCAGCCACAATGTAGTTACGCCGTTGGCAGTGCCTTTGACATTTATATCAGCGCCTTTTTCAATAAGCAGACCGGCAACATCCTTATGGCCGTTGTACCCCGACCACATCAGAGCAGACATACTGCTCTTGTCTTTGGCATTGACATTGGCACCAGTTGCAAGAGCAACCTGCACATCCTGTAGTTTTCCATCCTTTGCAGCCTGAAAAAGCGGACTATTTTTATCTTTGCAGCCCGTACACAGCAGCGAAAAACATATAATAAAAAACAGAACTTTTTTCATAAGATTCTCCATTTCCATTATCTCTGATTGTACCAGTTTTTCTCCGCCTGCAACAAGTAAAATCATCCTCCAGATGGATTATACCTGTTGGCCTCAAACCTGCCAAACAGAGTATTTTGAATCGCCATATCAAAGCTGGTTGTATAGACTATGCAAATTGAAAATGTCACGGCCCAGTATATTTGGAAAACGAAATTACACAGCATCACAATTATAATTACACTGACCAGGCCGAAAATAGCCCGCAAGGTCGAGACATCACGTTCAATCATACAGCTTTCGTCGATAAATCTGAGCAGCAGCCTCAAGAAAAGCCATATTGCGTTGACAAAATTCCAAACAGGAAAAAGAATCAACACCCCTGCCGCCTCTTTATACGCCAGTAAATGATATCCTGCCACTACCGAGGTTATGATATTAACTATGACAGCAAAAATGACCATTATCCACTTTTCCGGGTCTGTTTTTTTTCTTTTGGTAAATGGATGATACAGGCTCAGCGCAACAGCCG